>CAZPEW010000050.1:0-765 GCA_964585695.1 uncultured Lachnospiraceae bacterium | reverse complement strand
GGGAGCTTTGCAGATACAAAAGCATATTGCGGATTGATGCGGTTGAGATCGACCGGCGTGTTACAGAGGTATGCCGCGAATATCTCCCTGAAACGGCGGGGAGCTTTGAGGATGAAAGAGTCAGTCTCTACATAGAGGACGGACTCCGGTTTATCAGGAAAAAAGAAAATGTCTACGATCTGATCATTGTAGATACAACAGACTTTTCCGGGCCGGGTGAGGTACTGTTTACCCGTGAGTTTTACGGAAGCTGCAGCAGGGCGCTTACACAGAACGGGATTTTCCTGACGCAGCAGGAAAGTCCGTTTTATACAGAGGATGAGGATGAACTGAAGGAAACCTATCAGAGACTTGCCAGATCGTTTCCTGTCAGCCGGATCTATCAGGCATACAATCCGATCGGTACTGCAGGGCACTGGCTTTTTAGTTTTGCTTCAAAAAAGTTTGATCCGCTGACGGATGCCGATACGGAAAAATGGGACCGTTTAGGGATAAAAACCCGATATTACAATACAGCTTTGCAGAGAGAAGCCTTCTGCCTTCCGAATTATCTTAAAGAATTATTTTCACTTTAAAAATCTGAAACAAGATCATTTTGAAATTTAAATAGCATTATAGCCTATTCCACCTGAACAGTGCTATAATGCTTTTAAAGTTATACCGATTATAATTTTTGAAACATTAGGAAAAGGGTAAGAGGTTCCTTATGCAAGATCAGAAGCAGCAAACAGATGGAAATCTACTGAGTGATAAAAGAGATTTTAT
>CAZPEW010000049.1:5927-12907 GCA_964585695.1 uncultured Lachnospiraceae bacterium | reverse complement strand
CGGGGGAGCTGTGGTCAGAGGGGCGGCTTCTGAATCTGACGGAACCCGGAAAAAGAAATTTTTCCATGGTGTTCCAGAACTATGCGCTTTATCCGAATATGAATATTTATGACAATATTGCATTCGGACTGCGGGTACATGGACTGAGCCGGAAAGAGACAGACGAAAGGGTCCGCTGTACCGCAGCACGGCTGGGGATTTCCGCTCTGCTTGATAAAAAACCGAGGCTTCTGTCCGGCGGCCAGAAACAGAGAGCGGCCATAGCCGCTGCGATTGTCCGCCAGCCGGCGGCGTATCTTATGGATGAACCGTTTTCCAATCTGGATGCAAAGCGCAGAGTACAGATGCGGATTGAACTGGCAAAGCTCCATAAGCTTATGAATGCGCCGATCATCTATGTGACGCATGATCAGACAGAGGCCATGACCCTGGGTACAAAAATCATTGTTATGAAGGATGGTGAAATACAGCAGACAGCAGATCCGGAAACACTGTACAGAGAACCCAGAAACAGATTTGTGGCGGGTTTCATAGGATCGCCGGCTATGAATTTTCTGAAGGGAAAACTGATTCCGGCACCGGACAGGCCGATGATTGCAGGCTTTGGCTGGAAGATCGATATCAGAGAAAGGGAGGCAGAGAGGCTCCTGCAGAAAGGATGCCGCGGGAGAAGTCTGATTGTCGGGATCCGTCCGGAAAACCTGTACTGCAGCGCCGGTGCGGAGAATGCAATTCCGGTAAAAATCAGCATTCGCGAGCAGCTGGGTGCGAATGCATTTCTTTACGGGGAGAACCCGGAAAGCGGCGAGAAGCTGTGCATCCGGGTGCCGGCAGGTCTGGAGGCTTCCGTCGGGGAGACTGTCTGCTTTTCGGTTCTTACGGAGGAGCTTTGCTTTTTTGACAGGGAGAGCGGAGAAAACATACTGTTTTCAGGAGATGAAAAAAATGCGTAGCAGAAAAACCTTCCCATATCTGTACAGCTTCCCGGCATTTCTGATTTTTGCGGTGTTTCTGTTTTACCCTTTTTTCAAAACGATTTATCTGAGCCTCTACAAGACCGATAAAATGGGGCAGGCAAAGATTTATTACGGTTTTGGAAATTACAGGGATCTGCTGACATCGTCCGCATTCGCGCATAGTATTGCAGTGACTTTTCTTTTTGTTCTTATTGTCGTATTTTTCAGCATGCTGCTGGGACTGACTGCAGCTGTGCTTTGCAGCAGAACGTTCCCGGGCATAAGATTTTTCAGTACGGCTTATGCACTTCCGATGGCTGTTGCGTCCAGTTCGGCAGCCATGATATTTAAAATCATGCTGCATCCGTCCATCGGGATTGTCAATAAGCTGCTCCGGCTTAATATCAACTGGCTCTGTGATGAAAAATATGCACTGGTCTGCGTGGCTCTTCTTACTGCGTGGCTGAACAGCGGAATTAATTTCCTTTATTTTTCAGCGGGGCTCAGCAATATAGATGACAGCCTATATGAACGGGCTTCCGTGGACGGCGCAAACGCAGTTCAGAAATTTTTCTCGCTCACCATCCCGGGGCTGAGTCCGGTACTTTTCTTTACGACGGTTGTCAACATTATCCAGGCGTTTCAGTCTTTCGGACAGGTCAAGATCCTGACAGAGGGCGGGCCGGGAGACAGTACCAGTCTGATTGTATATTCCATTTACCGGGATGCCTTTTTTAACTATCGGTTCGGGAGTGCAGCGGCGCAGTCGGTCATTCTTTTTATCATTATCATGATCCTTACGCTTCTGATGTTCCGCGCGGAGAAAGGGGTGAATTACGGATGATGGCAGAAATCATTGATATGATGGAAAAGAAGAAACTGGAGCAGCTGGCAGAGGCGGCAATGCCGTATGCTGCAGACAGTGAAACCGAAATGCCGGATGGTGCAGGCTGCAAAACGGCAATGCCATATGCTGCAGATTATGAAACAGAAATGCGGCGCATGCTTTTCCGCAGGAGATCCGCTGCTGCTCTGCGGATTTTACTGAATCTGATTATGGCAGTCTTTATTCTCCTGCCGCTTTTATATGCACTGAGTATCGCTTTTATGGATCCGGGAGACCTTTTTACAACCGATCTCAATATTCTGCCGCGGCATTTTACCCTTTCCAATTTCAGCGAGGCACTGAAGCGGGTTCCGCTCGGGAGATTTGTACTTAATTCTTTTGCGGTATCCCTGCTGATTACGCTGGGGCAGATCCTTACCTGTTCGCTCGCAGCATTTTCTTTTTCGTTTCTCAGGTTTAAGGGCAGAAATGTTTTATTTATTCTGGTTCTGAGCACAATGATGATACCGGGCGAGGCAACCATCATTTCCAATTATCTGACGGTCAGCAGTCTTAACTGGCTGGACAGCTATCAGGTACTGATTGTTCCATATCTTACATCGGCTATGGGCATTTTCCTGTTCAGGCAGTTTTATCTGACCTTTCCGCCGTCTTTGTACGAAGCGGCAAAAATCGACGGCTGTTCCAATCTGCGCTTCATTTTCAGTATATTGCTTCCGCTGACCAAATCGGCAGCCGGCGCTATGGCGGTTTACACATTTATCAATGCCTGGAATATGTACATGTGGCCTCTCCTGGTAACCGGATCCGACAATATGCGTACAGTTCAGATCGGCATCGGTATGCTTGACAGTGTGGATTCCCAGTCCGTTACCTTGATGATCGCGGGAGTAGTCATGATTATTCTGCCGTCTGTCTCGATATTTATCATCGGGCAGAAGCAGCTGATCCGGGGCATGTTTTCCGGTGCGGTAAAGGGCTGAGCATTCGAATGCTCCCGCCGCAGCTTTACAGAAAAGGAGAAGAAAAATATGAAAAAAAACAAATGGGCAGTAATGGCACTGGCCGGCATCATGGCGGTATCCGCGTTTACCGGCTGCGGCAGCAGCAATTCTGCAGGAACTGCAGCAGACGGAAAGAGTGCAGCGGTGTCTGCAGCATCCTCCGCACCGGCTGCGGATGCATCAGGTGTGCAGCAGGCAGCAAAACAGACAGAAAAGCAGACCGGGGGAGAAACCTCCCCGACTGCACAGGGAACGGATGCAGCAGCAAGGACGGATCTAAACGGAACAACCGTGACTTTCTGGCATTCGATGGGCGGTGTCAACGGAGAAGCTTTGCAGCATCTGGTGGATCAGTTTAATCAGGACAACAAGCTCGGCATCAGGGTGGATGCAGAGTATCAGGGTTCCTATGACGATGCCATCAACAAACTGAAAAGTGCACAGATCGGCAATATGGGGGCGGATCTGGTACAGATTTACGATATCGGCACACGGTTTATGATTGATTCCGGCTGGATTGTACCTATGCAGGATCTGATGGATGCGGACGGCTGGGATGACAGCCAGATTGAACCGAATATCAGAGCGTATTATACTGTAAAAGACAAGCTGTATTCGATGCCGTTCAACTCCTCTACACCGCTGCTCTACTATAATGCGGATATGTTTAAAAAGGCCGGCATTGACAAGGCACCGGACAGTCTCCCCGGGATCGGGAACATTGCGGAGGCGCTGGTTCAGAAGGGCGGTGCCGGAGAGGCGATTTCGCTTGGCATTTACGGCTGGTTTTTTGAGCAGTTCGGCTGCAAACAGGGGGCAGCCTACGCAAATAACGGGAATGGCAGAACGGATGCTGCAACCGCAGTGGATTTTGATCAGAACGGTTCCGGAGCCAGAACGCTCTCTGCCTGGAAAGCACTTTACGACAAGGGCTATGCTCCGAATGTCGGTCATGGCGGTGATGCGGGTATTGCCGATTTTACTGCCGGCAAGTCAGCGATGACATTAGGCTCAACGGCCTCTCTAAAGCAGATTATTGCGGATGTAAACGGTAAATTTGAAATCGGTACGGCTTACTTTCCTAAAGTTTCAGAGGATGACAAGGGCGGTGTGTCTATCGGCGGGGCCTCTCTCTGGGCGTTGGACAATAAGGATGACAGGAAAAAAGCTGCGGCCTGGGAATTCATCAAATTCCTTGTATCTCCGGCAAGTCAGGCTTACTGGAATGTTGAGACAGGCTATTTTCCGGTAACGACCGCTGCGGCGGATGAGCAGGTGTTCAAGGATAATCTCGCCAGGTACCCGCAGTTCGGTACAGCCATTGACCAGCTGCATGCATCATCGCCGGAATCAGCAGGCGCGCTTCTGAGCGTTTTCCCGGAAGCCCGCAAGATTGTAGAAACCGAAATCGAAAACATGCTGAACAACGGGTCTCAGCCGGAGGACGCTGTTAAAAAGATGGCGGACCAGATCAATAAATCTATTGCAGATTATAATCAGGTCAACGGCTGAAAGGTGAAAAAAGGACTATAATAGGACTGCAGACCGGAAACAGGACTGCAGCCCGCCGGCAGCAGGAAAAGAGACAGGCACTGCAATCAGGCTGCCGGTTGGAAAATGGGACAGACACTGCAACTGGAGTGCCGGCAGAAAAATGAGTATTGAAAGGCGGCAGTATGAAAACGAAGGTATGGGCGCATCGCGGTGCCAGTGCATATGCACCGGAAAATACGCTGGAAGCATTCGCACTGGCAGACAGAATGGGTGCGGACGGTATTGAACTGGATGTGCAGCTTTCCAGGGATGGAGAAGTGGTTGTGGTTCATGACGAGACAATCGACCGGGTGAGCAGCGGCACCGGATTTGTAAAGGATTATACACTTGCTGAACTGAAAGCCATGCATTTCAGCCGTCTGCATCCGGAGTATGCGGGAGCGGTGATCCCGACGCTGCGCGAGGTTTACGAATTGCTGAGAGACAGCCGGATGACCGTGAATGTGGAGCTCAAAAACAGCATTATACCGTATCCGGGGCTGATTGAAAAAACGCTTAAGATAACCGCGGACTGCGGGATGAAGGACAGGGTAATTTATTCTTCGTTTTTCCATCCGGGGCTGCTGGAGATCAAACGGCTGCAGCCCGATGCGGAAACCGGCATGCTGTATTCGGATGGTCTGTATCATGCTGCTGAATATGCAAAGGACAAGCTGCATGTGGATGCGCTTCATCCGGCGCTTTATCACATGCAGGATCCGGCGCTTCTCAAAGAGGCCGCCGAAAAAGGTCTTGCGATTCATGTGTGGACAGTCAATGAGGCAGCGGATATGGAACGGCTGATCAGAGATGGTATCGATGCCATTATTACCAATAAACCGGATCTCTGCCGGAAATGCGCGGAGCAGAGCTGAGTGCAGAGCAAGGCTGGGCGCAGAGCAAGGCTGGGTGCGGTGCAGGACTGAGCGGCCTCCGGACACTGGTCTGAAACTGATCTCTGTGAAAACTGAAAAAACAGCTAGATTGCAGATTTTTCTAATATCTAGAGGTATTATTTGACCATTATTAAAGCAAAACAGGAGAAAAAACAGCTATATTTGCACTTTTTGTTCCAATATATAGGTATTTTCAGGTTGGAAAAGCTTGCGTACAACCGAATTATACAGCTAGATTCCGTACTTTTTGAGGAATCTAGCTGCTTTTTAGTATTTGTGGAGAAAAATTGAGGGAAAACTCACGGCTATATCGTACTAAAATTGCCTGGTATAGAGGAAACAAGATTGCATACAATTTTAAAAGACCAATAAGTAAAAGACATCAACAAACAGGTGCCGGTCCGGATACCAGATAACAGGCAAACAGCGAGGCAAGATAATCAGTCAGATAAACAGCTGGTCTGCTGCTGCACCTGTGAGATCTTTTTCTTGACATGCATACCCCCGGGTGGTATATTGATGCTACACCTGCAATAGGGGGTGGGGGTATTGAAAATGCCTGAAACAGAGGATCTGCATTTTGGAAATGCAAGGTCTGATACGGTCATATGGAGGTTTAGTTCTGTACCGGCAATGCTATGACAGCAGTTTTTACCAGAACAGATCAGATCAGAAATCAGGAATCAGAAATCAGGACAGTTCTGCAGCAAACAGGAGGTTTTATGGAACAATATACAGTAACGGGCATGAGCTGCGCGGCATGCCAGGCGAGAGTGGAAAAAGCGGTTGCAAAGGTGCCGGGGGTTACTTCCTGTGCTGTTTCTCTGCTGACCAATTCGATGGGGGTAGAGGGCACCGCTGCGCCGGAGGAAATTGTAAAGGCAGTGGAAAAAGCCGGATACGGGGCATCGCGGAAGGGAGGCCGTGCGAATGCACAAAAATCCGCAGATGCTGCCACCGGCCGTGCAGATTCTTATGGCAATGAAGATGCAGGTCATCAGGCAGATGTTTCCGATGCGGACAGCTTTGCAGTATACCCGGATACAATGGCAGAGGCGGAGGAGGCGCTCAGGGATCACGAGACGCCGGTTCTTAAAAAGCGTCTGATCACCTCACTTGTATTTCTTTTTATGCTGCTTTATCTTTCCATGGGACATGGCATGCTGAAATGGCCGGTTCCGCCATTTCTTATGAATTATGTTTCTCTGGCGATGACAGAGATGCTGCTTTCCGTTCTTGTCATGTATATCAACAGGAAATTTTTCACCTCCGGCCTGCGTGCGCTTTCCGACAGGTCTCCGAATATGGACACGCTTGTTGCGCTTGGCTCTGCGGCGGCATTCGGATACAGTCTCGTGGAGCTGTATGTGATGATCCTTGCCATGGGGCGCGGTGATGCGGATACGGTGGCACGATACGGACAGCCATGATTCCGACACTGATCACCATAGGGAAAATGCTGGAGGCAATGTCCAAAGGCAGGACGACCGATGCGCTGAAAAGTCTCATGAAACTGGCTCCGAGGACGGCTGTACTTTACCGGGACGGAAAGGAAACAGAGGTTCCGGTCGGAGAGGTGCAGATCGGTGATATTTTTGCAGTCCGTCCGGGCGAAGCAATTCCGGCAGATGGAATCATTACAGAGGGCAGCAGCGCAGTTGATGAATCAGCACTGACAGGAGAATCCATTCCGGCTGACAAGACCGAGGGAGATCTCGTATCTGCCGCGACCATCAACCAGTCA
>CAZPEW010000049.1:0-5917 GCA_964585695.1 uncultured Lachnospiraceae bacterium | reverse complement strand
AGGCTATATCCGTGTAAGAGCTACCAGAGTCGGTGAGGATACAACGCTTTCGCAGATTATCCATATGGTGAGCGATGCAGCGGCAACAAAGGCGCCGATTGCCCGTGTTGCCGATCAGGTTTCCGGCGTTTTTGTGCCGGCAGTTATTGCTGTTTCTGCAGCTACCCTGCTGATCTGGCTGATCAGCGGACAGACCTTTACCTTCGCAATTGCACGCGCAATTGCAGTTCTGGTAATCAGCTGTCCGTGCGCGCTGGGACTTGCAACACCGGTTGCAATCATGGTCGGAAGCGGTATGGGCGCCAAAAACGGTATTCTCTTCAAGACGGCAGCCGCGCAGGAGGAAGCCGGAAAAATTGCGGTTGTGGCACTGGACAAGACCGGTACGATTACAAACGGAACGCCGAGGGTTACAGATATCCTTGCCGTGGATGGTGTCACGAATGATGAGCTCCTCCGTCTTGCGGCGGATCTTGAGGCACGCAGTGAGCATCCTCTTGCAAAAGCTGTGATGGAACGTGCGGCAGAACTTGGCATTTCCGCGGATCCTGTGGATGAATTCCAGGCGCTTCCGGGCAACGGACTGACCGCAGTCAAGGATGGGGTGACACTGCTGGGCGGTTCCGGGAAATTCATGGAGCAGCAGATGCCTGTCCCGGATCAGATCCGGGCTGCAGCGGACAAGGCGGCCGCAGAAGGCAAGACACCGCTGTATTTCGCAGCCGGCGGTCAGCTTTTCGGCATGATCTGCGCCGCGGATACCATCAAGGAGGACAGCGCAGCGGCGATAAGTGAGCTCCGCAATATGGGCATTGAAGTTGTCATGCTGACAGGCGACAATGAGCGTACCGCGAATGCAATCGGCGCGGAGGCCGGGGTGGACCGTGTGATTGCAGGTGTCCTTCCGGATGGCAAGGAGGAAGTCATTCGCGGACTCCAGAAGCGCGGCAGGACAGCAATGGTAGGCGACGGCATCAATGATGCACCGGCACTGACCAGGGCGGATCTCGGAATTGCGATCGGTGCGGGAGCGGATGTTGCAATAGATGCAGCAGATATTGTTCTGGTGAAATCCAGTCTCCGCGATGTATCGGCAGCGATCCGTTTAAGCCGTGCAACGCTCCGGAATATACATGAGAATCTGTTCTGGGCTTTTTTCTACAATGTAATCTGCATTCCGCTGGCTGCCGGATTTTATTCCGCAGTATTCGGATGGCACTGGGAGATGAGTCCGATGATCGGTGCGGCGGCAATGAGCATTTCCAGCTTCAGCGTATGCATGAATGCACTCCGCCTGAATCTTTTTGATGTCCATGATACAGGAAATGACAGAAAACACCGCATTGTGTGGATAGAGGATGATGCAGAGGCTGCTGCAGCCGGAAACAAGGAAAACAATCTGACAAAGGAGAATGAAATCATGAATGAAACCATTACAAAGACATTGACAGTTGAGGGTATGATGTGCGGACACTGTGAGGCAACGGTAAAGAAAGCGCTGCTGGGGATCCCGGGGGTAGAGGCAGCAGAGGTAAGTCATGAAAAGGGAACAGCTGTGGTAACCATGACAGAAAATGTCGCAGATGATGTTCTGAAAAAGGCGGTTGAAGACAAAGAATATTCCGTGAAGGAAATCCGCTGAGAAACGCAGGAATTTACAGAGAGGAGATTTCAGATGGCAGAGTGCTGTTCTGTAAAACATAAGACCAGAAACGAAAAGGAAGTCAGAGATCTCACCAGGAGACTCAATAAGATCGAGGGGCAGGTACGCGGCATCCGCAAGATGATTGAGGAGGACCGCTACTGCGTGGACATTCTTGTGCAGGTAAGCTCTGTACAGTCTGCGCTCAATGCTTTTAACAAGGTGCTTCTCTCCAGTCATATTAAATCCTGTGTGGTGGATGATATCAAGGCCGGGAATGAAGATGCAGTTGACGAGCTCTGCGAGCTTCTGAAAAAGACCATGAAATGAAGAAATTCTCAAATGAAGAAATCATCAAATGAAGAAATCCTCAGCGGTGGGAGGCATGCCGGTGCGCATCGGTGCCTTTTGCAGAAAGGCTGGACTATAAAAATGGAAACAATTTATCTGGCAGGCGGGTGCCTGTGGGGCGTGCAGGAATTTCTGAAAACACTTGACGGTGTAGTATCGACAGAAGCCGGCCGTGCAAACGGAAGCTCGGATACGCTGGAAGGCGCATATGATGGCTATGCGGAATGTGTGAAGACGGTGTTTGATCCGTCGGTCATCAGCGTTTCACAGCTTATGGATTTTCTGTTTGAAATTATTGATCCGTACAGTCTCAATCAGCAGGGACGGGACAGAGGGGAAAAATACCGCACCGGCGTATACAGTAAAAATGAACGGCATCTGGAAGAAGCGCGGGCATGGATCCGGAACCGGCCGGACTGCAGCAGGATCATGGTGGAGGTTCTCCCGCTTGCAAATTATGTCAGGAGTGCAGAGGAACATCAGGACAGACTGACACGCTGCCCGGAAGATTACAGCTACTGCCACATCCCGAGAGCGGTCATGTACCGGCATCAAAAGAAGTCTGCAGATGGAGAACCCGGCTGACCGGAAGCGCCTTTTCATGTCCGGGGCAGATATAGACTTTGGTTTTCAGCATGTCCGGTGCAGATATAGATTTGGTTTTCTGCATATCCGTTGCAGATATAGACTTTGGTTTTTCTGCATGTCCGGGTCAGAAGGGACTTTTATCCTGCTTTTTTGATTCATAGAGCCGCCGGTCGGCGGCCTTTATTGCCTTCCGCAGGTCATCTGCATTCTGCAGGAGGCACTTCACATAGCCGCAGCTGCAGGTGACCGTGTGAGGGACATTCGCAATCTGGACAGAGCGGATGGCATTTTCCCATTGCTCCATTTTTTCATTAAAGGCGTCCGCAGAACAGCTGCCGAGCAGGATAAGGAATTCGTCGCCGCCGTAACGGTAGGTTCCGCCGTCCGCGAATGTTGCCGCTGTGGCATCTGCGACCAGCTGCAGCACGCGGTCTCCGGTTGTGTGACCATAGGTATCATTATAGAGCTTGAAATGATCCACATCAGCCATGATGACATAGGTGGATTTTCCGATGTAACCCGCAAAATCACTGCGCAGCGCATTCCGGTTTTTCAGCTTTGTAAGATCATCCGTCAGTGCCTGCTGCCGGAGGATTTCATTCAGCTCCAGAATCTCAACTTTCTGCTTCTCGGACTCCTGCAGAATCATATGCCGGATTGTGTTGCCGGAAACGGCAATGACTGCAAAAATAAAATAATTCTGCGGCTGGATGCTTGCGGCACCATCTGCCTGAAATATCCGGAGATACAAAGCTGCAAAAGACAGAGCAATCATGATGCTGCCGGTTCTGGGCGGCATTACAACAAAGCATACAAAACAGAACTGCACAATATAGAATGTCAGCATCTGCTCCCCTGCCAGGTAGTGTTCTGTATCCACAGATATACTCCAGACCGACAGAACAATATAAAAAATGATTACCAGAGCAGCTGCTCTGAAGGCGGAAATGCTTCCGCCTTTTTTATATTTCCGGAGCATGGCTCTGGAGAGCAAAATTACAATAATGCATGCAAAAATGCAGCAGCTGACATTGAAAAAGACCTGCCTGAACCGCGGACTGTCTTGTTTTGTCATGGCAAACAGCACAAGTGAGAATGTATCAAAAATGCATGCAATCGAGGAAAAAACATATATATTCTTTATGTTCCGGAGATTGATGGCATCTGTTATCCTCGGATCCGGAACGGTCCGGAACATTTTTGCAAGGTATCTGATAATATCAGTTCCAGCCTGTTTCATTTTGCTGCTTCTTTCTTTGACAGTGCCGCATGGATTTACGGATCAGATTGATTAAAAATTTTTATTCATATAGAAATAGTATGCCAAAACTTCTGAAATATCAACCAGATTCAGAAAACACGTCTTAGATGGACGACGGACTGTGCTATAATGAACAGATCATAAAAAAACCGGGGAGGGCGGACAAGAGATGGAAACAGAGAATAAAGCAAAGAAAACAGCCCATTTTCATCTTCCGGGACTGTTTGAATTTTATGAGTTCTATAAGGTGTTTCTGCCTCTTTTTTATGAGCACAGGGAATATTTTTACGACTGGTGTGATATCGGTTCTGTTTACGGTGCACCAGAGGGCAGCTTGTGGGGCGGAGGCCGTATCGGATCCGGAGAATGCGATGTCAGAGAGGTACTGGCGCTGATGCGCGAATACAGCCTTTCATCACGGCTGACTTTCAGCAATTCCCTTCTGCGGAGGGAACATCTTACGGACAGAAACTGCAACAGGCTTTGTGCATTGTTTGAGAACAACGGCAGTGCAGAAAACGGTATCATCATCTGTTCGGATCTGCTTCTTGAATACATCCGGAAGCATTATCCGGGTTTTTATTTTGTTTCATCCACAACAAAGGTTATAACGGATTTCCGGTGGCTGTCTGCAGAACTGGGCCGGGAGGAATTCCGTTATGTTGTGCCGGATTTCCGGCTGAACCGGAGTTTTGAGCAGTGGAATGTGCTGCCTTCTGCAAAAAAGGATAAGGTGGAGTTCCTCTTAAACGAATGCTGCTGGTCTGGCTGCACGGACCGCAAGGCCTGCTATGAAAACGTAAGCAGGAAAATTCTGGGAGAGGACTGCCCGGATCATGAATGTCACGCGCCGGATGCAGCGGATGGCTATGTGTTTTCAAAGGCGATGCTGAATCCGGGATTTATCAGCACAGAGGATATCCGGAACGTGTACCTTCCTATGGGGTTTGCTGATTTTAAAATTGAGGGACGGAGTCTCGGCAGTGCACTGGTTCTTGAATTTCTGCTGTATTACATGACAAAACCGGACTGTCAGCTTAAGGTCAGGGAGAAAATCTATCTGAATCATTCGCTGGATCTTTTCTGAAATATTCGCAGTTTTTTTCCGGGACATCCGCTGCGTTTGCCTGAAACATTCGCAGGATTTTTCTGATGAGGGAGATCGCCGGGACAGCCCGGATAGCAGCAGTAAAGGGGGAGAAGCATATGCGTGAAATTACAATTAAAGAAGCATTGCCGGATGATGCCGGAAAACTGATCGGATATATGAAGCTGATCGGAGGCGAATCGGATAACCTGACCTTTGGCTCCGACGGTCTGCCGGTTACGATTGAACAGGAAAGGGAATTCATAAATAATATACACGAGGACAAGCGTTCTGCACTTATCCTGGCATGGAAAGGCGATCAGTTAATCGGAGATGGGAGCTTAACAGTCCTTCCCCGCCGTATGAACCATCGCGCCGAGCTCGGCATAGCTGTCCGGAAATCCGAATGGGGAAACGGTGTCGGAAGCATGATCATGCGCGAACTGATTGCTCATGCAAAAAACCATAATATCGAAATCATCAGCCTTGAAGTTAAAAGCGACAATCTGAGAGCTGTCCGGCTGTATGAAAAATTCGGCTTCAGACGCATCGGGACATTCCCCGCCTATTTCAAAACCGACGGTCAGTATTCTGATTTTGAACTGATGTATCTGGATCTGAGGTGACAGGATCCGGCCGGCTTCCAAGCGGAAGCGCTATCGCGCTATAATCCGGGGTGACGGAGTCCGGCCGGCTTTGTCATCGCTCATGCTGCTTTCAGCGCGACGTTCCGGGAAAACAGGCCTGGACAAACTTTTTTTACTGTAGGGCCTGCTGATTTCCTGCAATTCACCTCGTTTTTCCGGTGAATGCAGGCCCAAAAAGTAAATTTTCGGCAGCAGGCCTGTTTTTCCACAGCAGACCGTTAAAAGATTAACAAGTCTGGCTGCAAAATACATTTCCCAGGAGAAGTTTTTCTCTACAGGCCTGCTTTCTCATAGGCAACATGGCAAAAAAGCCAAAAACTACAGGCCTGAAAGAACAAAAT
>CAZPEW010000048.1:11562-12911 GCA_964585695.1 uncultured Lachnospiraceae bacterium | reverse complement strand
GCGACCATGCGATAGAGGGCGGCACAATGCCGGACGGCAGGATGAAATATCTGTATGGCGGAGATTCGGGCGAATTTCCGCATGACGGAAATTTCTGCGTGGATGGTCTGGTTTTCCCGGACCGCCGTGTCGGAACCGGTCTTAAGGAATTCAGGAATGTTTGCCGCCCGCTCAGACTGCAGAAGGCAGATCTCAAAGCCCGTCGCCTTACGCTGCATAATTATATGGATTTTACGGCGGCAGGTGAAAACATCCGCCTCAGGCTCTGTTTCATAAAAAACGGAATTGAGGAAAAAACAGAGGAAATCCGTCTCGCCTGTCCGATTGCGCCGCATGGGGACGGAGAGGCTGTTTACAGTACGGAATTTGTACCATCCGGCAGAAGCTATCTGCGGATTGAGTATATCCTGCGGATTCCGGAGGGCTGCGGATGGAAATACCGCGGCCTCCGGGACGGCGCTCTGCTCGGAAGCGAGGAGACGGTTCTCTCGGAGGATCTTGCCATGGCACAGCAGTGTGCACTGGAGAGAAGCGGCTGGAAGAGAAACGCTGCCGGGGTGCAGGCAGAGCCGTCAGACAATGTGCTGTCCGTAAGTCCGGACTGCGGAAGATGTGCAGGGGAGACATCGGATCCGGCCGGAGCAATGCAGGACAGGATTATGAGCGGAGTAGGCACCGCGGTGCGGTATTACCGGATTTCCGGCAGAGATTTCAGCTGTGTTTATGATACAGAGGCAGCAGCATTCGCGGAAATTACGCTGCGGGGACGGAAGTATCTGGAGAAGCCGATCGGCTACAACATCTGGAGGGCGCCTACGGACAATGACCGGCGGGTGCGGCTCCTCTGGGAGGAGGCGGGATATGACCGCTCCTTTGTGAGAGCGTACGGAACGGCTGTGCGTGAGATGCGGGACCGTGTTGTACTGACAAGCACTTTTTCCATCGGTGCGGTTTCTCTGCAGCCGGTAATACGCGGAGAAGCGCAGTGGTCGGTTTATCCGGACGGGCGGATCGAGGTTTCTGTCCATGCCGTAAAGGATATGGAATTCCCATTCCTGCCGCGCTTCGGCCTGAGGATGTTCCTGCCGGAGAACATGGACCAGACAGAGTACAGCGGAATCGGGCCGGAAGAGAGCTACCAGGATAAGCACTATGCCGGACACCATGGTATATTCCGTGCATCGGCGGCAGCGCTTTTTGAGGACTACATCCGTCCGCAGGAGAACGGAAGCCATTATGACTGTGAGTACATACGCCTCCGGAATCCGGAGGATGGCAGCAGTCTCCTTGCGGCAGGCTCGGTACCGATGTCTTTCCAGGCGCTGCAGTATTCGCAGGAGGAAATGACG
>CAZPEW010000048.1:0-11552 GCA_964585695.1 uncultured Lachnospiraceae bacterium | reverse complement strand
CGGAGCGGAAGCATGCCTTCGAGCTGAAGCGTTCGCCATATACCATTCTGTGCGCGGACTACCGTGGGAGCGGGATCGGATCCAACAGCTGCGGCCCGGAGCTGCTTCTGCAGTACCGGCTGAATGAGGAGGAGATGAATTTTACGCTGCGGCTGTTTTTTGCGGCGGAGTAGGTGTCTGTCTGCGGATTCCTGCTGCGCTGCAGATTCTGGGATTCCGCGGATTTCCGACAAGCAAATTGACGGCATCATACCTGCGTGTTAAAATTAAACAAACAACAGGCGGTGTGAGATGAAAAAAGAAAACAGAACGCAGATGCTTCTGACGGCATTCGCCGTGCTTCTGGTGATCATACTGGTAATGGGTGTTTACATCCGGCAGGTCAATATGATGCTGGAAAAGGCAACACTCGGTACCATGCGGGAGATTTCCTCGCATGATGAGGCATTTGTGGAAAATACACTGGACCGGTCATGGCTCAGCCTGGAGCGTGTCGCGGAACGGCTTAAACTGGGACACGCATCGTCGGTGCAGGAGCTGCAGCAGGCACTGAATGTCGAGCAGCGGGCCAGTTCATTTAAAAATCTTTACCTCATAGATAAAGAAGGCAGGATGTACAGCGGTGCATTTCTGATCCGGGACGGAAAGCAGTATCAGTACGTCCGGGACATTCTTTCGGGTACGGCAAAAACGGTCCGGCGGATGGATGAATATGATTACCGCGTGGACGATCAGGAGGAATCCCTGCAGTATGCGGTCAGCATAGAGCCGATGGAAATAGAAGGCATAACTTTTGCCGGTATTGTCGGACAGACCAAAATAAGGGACATGCGGGAGCATATGAGTCTGACAAGCTTCGGCGGTGCGGGACTCTCCATTGTCATTGACATGAACGGAGATTTTGTTGTCAATGAAGCGGATCTGAGCGGTATCGGCGACCGGGAGAATCTTTTCAGTCAGATGGACGGGGTGCGTTTCCGGGACGGATACAGCCTGGAGCGGCTGCGCGCGGACATGGCAGCCGGTAAGGACATTTCTGCCGCATACCGTCTGCAGGACAAGGACAATGTACTCTATATGCGGCCGCTGGAACATTCGGACTGGTATATTATCGTAAAGGTTCCGGTAAGCGTCTTTACGGTCCAGAGCCGGCAGTTTGTCCTGATGACCGGTGTCCTTTTGCTGATCATTCTGTTTACGGTGCTGCTTCTCCTGCGGTATACGGCGAAGGCGCGGGAAGCAACGCTTGCTGCGCAGGCGAATGCTGATGCGGAGTCGGAATTCCTCAGCAGGATGAGCCATGAAATCCGTACGCCGCTCAATGCCATGATCGGCCTGAATTATCTGATGGGGCAGAATCTCCATGACATAGCAAAGCTGTCCGGCTATCTTGAGAAATCAGACAGAACCTCCCGTTATCTTTTAAGTCTCATAAATGATATCCTGGATATTTCCAAGCTCCGGCAGAAAAAAGGCGAGATCAGTATGCAGGTTTTTTCTGTTCCGGAGCTGGCCGAGCTTCTGGAAATCATGATGAAGGAAAAAATGAATGAAAAGGGCATCCGTTTTTCCACGGAGCTTTCCGTCAGACATCCGTATATCCTGGGTGATGAGATGCGGCTGAAGCAGGTTATCCTCAATATCCTCAGCAATGCAGTGAAGTTTACCGCTGCAGGCGGCAGTATTTCGATGACTATTACGCAGAGAAGCGCAGATACAGAGGGCAAGGTGGTGACGGAATTCGTCATTGCGGATAATGGAATCGGCATGAGCCGGGAATTCCAGAAGCACATCTTTGAGACCTTCCGGCAGGAGAACCGTCCGGAAGCGACAGGCGTGCAGGGTACGGGACTCGGCATGTCCATCAGCTATCTCCTGATGCAGCAGATGGGCGGAACCATCCGGGTAAAGAGTGAGGTCGGCGAGGGAAGCACCTTTACGGTTTCACTGCCGGCAGAAACCGCACCATCCCCGGAGACCGCCGGGAAGTTAACAACGGCAGAAACAACGGCAGAAACCACGACTGAAGCAACGGAAACCACGACTGAAACAAAGGCAGAAGTCAAAGCAGAGGCTGTCCGGAAATTCCGGGTACTGGTTGCGGAGGACAATGCGCTGAACGCATCGATTCTTGTCAGTATCCTGGAAGGACACGGATTCAGTGCTGCCGTGGCGGAAAACGGCAGGAAGGCGGTTTCGGAATTTATGCATTCGGAGCAGGGTGCGTTTGGTGTGATCCTGATGGATGCGCAGATGCCGGAGCTGGATGGGTATGCAGCTGCCAGGGAAATCCGGGCGCTTGACCGGGCGGATGCCGGGGCGGTCCGGATCTATGCCTGTACGGCCAATACGTCGCAGGCAGATCGTGAGAGAGCGCGGGAGGCCGGGATGGACGGCTTCCTTGCAAAGCCGATTGATGTATATGCACTGTTTGAGATTCTGGACGGAAAAAACAGGGGGTGGCGAGGATGAAAAATACAAAATTACGGCAGCATCCGCTGCAGCGTGCCGGCCGGCGCGTACTTACGGGAATTCTGTGCACTGTACTTCTGACGGGGACAGCTGCCGGGGGACTGACAGGCTGTGCGCGGAAAAAGCAGGCCGTCACACTTACCTTCAAGGTGCCGACGCTTGCAATGAACTGTGTGACCAGACCGGACGTAAAGGAAGCCTATGACATTTTTGAGGAGGCGACAAAGGACTTTGCGGCGCAGTACAAGGATGCGGATGTCACATTCCGGCTGATCAAATTTGATCTTGCGGAGGAAAAGGAATATATCCCGGATACCTTTGATACGGCGGATGCACCGGATCTCCTCTATGAGGATTTCTTTAATATGGGGACGTATATCTATACCGGACGGGTTATTCCGCTGGATGATGTGATCGATGACCGCCTGCGTGCGGATGTGCTTCCGGCATACTGGGACATGAGCAAGGCGGACGGCAGGACCTATATGCTTCCTTTCCTCGCACGGCAGAACGTACTGGGCTATCACCGCTCTATGCTGCGTGCAGCGGGACTCGACCGTTTTGTGCGGGATGATGAGGCAGTTGCAAGCTGGTCGCTCGCAGAGTGGGAGGAGGTGCTTTCCGGACTCCGGGAGAAGCTGCCGGAGAACTGCTATGCACTTTCCATGTACGCTGCGAATGAGCAGTCCGATACGCATACAATGACGTGGCTCAGGAGTCACGGCAGTTCCTTTTTTGATGCAGACGGGAATTTCCATCTGAATACGCCGGAGGGCATTGCAGCGCTCAGATGGCTGAAGGACAATTATGACAAAGGCTATTATCCGCCGAACTGCGAGAATCTGGTCGCCCGGGACTGCGGCAAGCTTTTCTGGAACAACCAGCTTGCGATCAAACTGCTCAACGGGCCGAGCGAGGATGCGAATGATCCTGATGTCGGGCTTGTGAATTTCCCGAGCCTGGACGGAAAGGGGACAGCTACGGCATTCGTGACCGGTTTTGAAATTTTTGACAACGGAGATGCAGCAAAGATCCGTGCAGCAAAGGATTTCCTGCGTTTCTTTTACGGGACAGAAAAGTATCTGGATTATTCTGCCGGCAACATGCCGGTATGCAGCAGTGTGGCGGAAAAATATGAATCTGCAATATACCGGCTCAAGGCTTTCCAGGACAATGCCGGGCAGGTGGTTGATTTCATGCACAACAATCCGAACTGGCGCGGCGTACGGAGTGTATTTTACCCCAACATCCAGGATCTCCTGACCGGTGCACGTACACCGGAGGAAGTCGCGGAGCACCTTGATGCGGAGTGCAATGCCGCAATCGAGGAGGGCCGCCGGAACGGCAGGCTCCATGCATAAATAAAAATCCGTGCATCCGGCACACTGTTTTCCCGCATTCATTGCACGATCGCTCCGGAGTCTGTATAATCTTATTTATCAGACCGGTTTGCAGGCGGTTATCAAGGTGTAAAGGAGAGCGGACAGCGTGAGTGAAAATATGCAGGACAGGTGCTTTGTCATACAGACCAACAGCGGGTATGAACATCTGCTGGAGGCATTGATGACAAAGATACTGCCGGAAGGACTGTACACGGAGACATTCGTACCGAAGCGTCAGCTGAACAAAAGACTGGGCGGGAAGTGGCGCGTGGTGACGGAACGGATGTTTCCGGGCTATGTTTTTGTGGAGACACAGAATCCGGTGGATCTTTTTAACGAACTTAAAAATGTGCCGCGTCTCAGCAAGCTCCTGCATGACTTCAATTACAGCTTTATTCCGCTGTCGGAAAAGGAACAGGAATTTATCGAGCGGATCGGCAAAGCCAGAGGAGACCATACATTCGCACTCAGCAAGATTGCATTTGCGGACGACACGCCTTACAAAAAGGGTGACCGTGTGCAGATTGTCGAGGGCGACCTTAAGGATTTTGAGGGTGAGATTGTGGACTTTAATCTCCGGAAGAGGAAGGCAATCATCCGGACACAGATGTTCGGCGGGCGGGACGTGGAAATCCACGTCGGGCTCGAGATTGTGCGGCTCAAGGATTTGTAAAATATTCCGTGGGGCCCCTGCCCCACTATATCCTCATGAAAGGGCGTGTCATAAAGTCATCGCTCCACTGTCATGCAAGCATGATGTGAAGCATGACTTTTGATACTGCAATCATAATCGCAAATGTTTCAACGGGAAGGACTTATATAATTATGGAAAAAATAGCAAGCTTTACGGTGAACCATCTTACGCTGGAGCCGGGGGTGTATGTGTCCCGGCGGGACCGGTTCGGAGAGACGGTGCTGACAACATTCGACATCAGGATGACAGCCCCCAACCGGGAACCGGTTATGAATACAGCCGAGGTGCATACAATCGAGCATCTGGGTGCGACTTTCCTGAGGAATGATCCGGCGTGGAAAAACCGGACGGTCTATTTCGGGCCGATGGGCTGCCGGACCGGCTTTTATGCTGTCCTGCAGGGCGAGCTGAGTTCACCGGATGTCACTGCGCTTTTTATAAAAATGTTTGAATTTATACGCGATTTTGCGGGCACGAATGCGGATGTACCGGGAGCCGCGGCACGGGACTGCGGAAACTATCTGGATATGAATCTGCCGATGGCGCGTTTCCTTGCGAAGCGTTTCCTGGATCATACACTGTACGGCATTGACCGGGCGCATATGGAATATCCGGCATAGGCCTGCAGGCGGCCCGGGAGGACGGTGTCCTGCATATGGCGGCCGATGTGCGGCGTTCCGGGTGTACGGGGGCCGGCGGAAGGATGGAGGAATCTGTGGAAAATGTGATTTTAAGGGATTATATTGCGGCGGGCAATTCGATTTATTCGACCGAAAAAACACTCTATCACTATACGTCGGTGGAGGTGTTCCGCAAGATACTGGAGAACCGGGAATTCTGGATTTCAAATGCAAATTTTATGAATGATGAGCAGGAAATCATGAACGGCATCGAGCTCTGCCGGAAGGTGATCCTGCGGAAAAAGTCGGAGATGAGACATCCGTCCGCCGGGCGGGTGGCAGGCCGTGCAGAATATGATGCCGGGCAGGAAGCCTATCTGGATGCGCTGCTTGAGAGCTGCGACCGCCGGGAGTCTGCGGGACTTTTCAATATTCATTCGGAGAATATATTCGCGATGTCTTTCTGCAGCAGCGGAGATATCCTGACCCAGTGGCAGGAGTATGCGAACGGCGGTATTGCCATCGGTTTCCGCAATGCACCGCGGGGAAGCAGCGACCGGATCATGCTGAAAAGTACGGGCGGCGTGCTCAGCGACATGGATACCATCCGTGTGATTTACAGCGTGGAGGACAAGGAAAAAGCGCTGTCGGATATTATCGGGATCGGGATGCACCGTATTGCAGCGCATCCGAATGAAAATGTCCGCGAGGTGCTGCAGGAGTCTGTTTCAGATGCTCTTTACCAGTTTTTCCCGGCAATGAAGAGCCGCTATTTTAATCATGAGCGGGAGAGCCGTTTCATTTACTATGTGGAGGAAGAGAATCAGGCAGAGGTCGCATTCCGGGAGAAGCAGGGAATCATCCTGCCGTATGTCCGTATGCAGATCGTCAATGCGGAGGGACAGCCGCACCAGGAACTGCCGATTGATGACATTGTGATTTCACCCGGCCCGCGGATTGAGTATGTGGAAAAGAGCGTAAAGTATTTCCTCAGGATGGCAGGCTACGGCTATCTTACGGACAAAGTGAGGCGTTCGGATATACCGTACAGAGTCTGAGGCCGTTGCAGCAGCATTTCTAAAGGATTTCTAATGGATTCTTAAGATATGGCGGATTGTATTTCTGTCTTACCTGGGATAAGATATTTGCAATTGAAAAGAATTTTATCCGGAGGTATATATATGAAAAAGACATTCAGAAATATGGTACGTACAGGAATCGCTTTAGGCCTTATGACGGCAGCACTGGCAGTTCCTGCATTCGCAGGCAACTGGGCAAACGGAACAGGGGCAAATGCAGCCAGATGGTGGTACAGCAACGGTGACGGCACCTATGTAAAGGGTGAGTGGAAGTGGATTGACGGAAACAATGACGGCACGGCCGAGTATTATTATTTTGACAAGGATGGCTGGATGGCTGCGGGCAAGACTGTCGGCTCGCATGTACTGAATGCAAATGGCCAGTGGACTGTCAACGGTGTTGTGAGAACCAAAAAGACCAATGGCTCCGGTGCAACCGGACACATGGGCGTGGATGCCAGCAAAATAAAGGACGGCGGAAACGGCAAGCTTACAACGACCCAGACGGTACAGCCTACCAAGGGCGCAGTCAGCAATGACAGCTTTGCAGATTTCCAGAGACAGAACGAGACCGCAGCAGGCTGATGGTCTTAAGAAAAGCAGGGACAGATGGATTGATTCGGTCTGCGGAAAAATAACATGAATTCCTGACGGGCGCCGGCAAGGCGTCCGTTTTTGGCTCTAAGTCAGGTGTTGGGGTTGGTTCCCTCAGGAACCGGCTCCGATTTTTTGTTTAAGGGGACTTCCGGCTCCGGGCTGGTGTCCGGTCTGGCTGATCTGGCACTTGTGAATTCTGCGCAAGCACTTCCATTCGCAGGATTCCTCCTGGATAACAAAAACAGACTGGGCAGGAGGATTTCCGCGGAAAATCAAGGCAAAAACAGCGGATTTTCCGGAGACAGCATGCTTGTGATAAATATTTTTTTCTTCTATAATGGTTTTTGGAAATGTTTTTGGTTATGCCGGACCGGAAGGCCGGCAGATGGAGATGCAGAATGGGCAGAAATCTTCTGGTGGCGCAGTCGGGCGGACCGACGGCAGCAATCAATGCAACGCTTGCGGGTGTAATAGAGCAGGCACTGAAATACGGACAAGGACATACGGAGGAAACGATTGATAAGATTTACGGCGCGGCCTATGGAATACAGGGCGTGCTGAAGGAGGATTTCATTGATCTTGCGGCAAAGCTCGGAGAGCTTGCGCGGGAAGAGGAATTCAGAGATCTCACAGGACAGGCCGGAGAGCCTGTACGGGAGAAATCCGGAGAGCATCCTGCGGCGGAGCAGCAGACAGCGGATGGCACGGATCTCCGGACTGTTCTTTCTGTTTTGAGCCGGACACCGGCAGCGGCGCTGGGATCCTGCCGGTTTAAACTGCAGGATCCGGAGAAGGATCCGTCGGAGTTTGAACGGATCATTGAAATATTTAAAAAATACAATATCGGCTTTTTTGTTTATATCGGCGGCAATGACTCGATGGATACGGTCTGGAAGCTTTCTGTGTATATCAGGAAACAGGGGATCAGGGATATTACGGTCATCGGTGCACCCAAGACCATTGACAATGATCTTTACGGAATTGATCACTGCCCGGGCTTCGGATCGGCAGCAAAATATATTGCAACATCCTGCGCAGAGCTTGAGCGGGAGCTGGAGGTCTATGATACGCCGTATGTCATCATTGTGGAAATGATGGGCAGAAATGCAGGCTGGCTTACAGCGGCGGCTGCGCTCGCAGCGGGGCAGAACAGTCAGGTGCCGTATCTCATTTATCTCGAGGAAAAGGCATTTGACATGAATGCATTTATCGGAGATGTAAGAGGAGAGCTTAAGTCTGGCAAGTCTCTTATTGTTGCCGTGAGTGAGGGTATACGGGACCGGTCCGGCAAAATGATCTGTGCGTATGAGACCAAGGCGCAGAGCCGGGATGCATTCGGACACATCATCGCATCAGGTGCGGGCAAAGTGCTGGAGGAGACGGTGCAGTCCAATATCGGCTGCAAGACGCGTTATATTGAGCTGAATCTGCTGCAGCGCTGCGCAGGGCATCTCCTGAGCCGCACCGATGTGCTGGAGAGCATGGAGCTTGGGCGGAATGCTGTACGGCTTGCTGTTTCCGGCAGCAACGGTTCCATGTCCAGTCTCCGGAGACTGCCGGGAGCCGGCTATCAGGTGGTTTATGAGGCATCCGATCTCTCGGAAATTGCAAATCGTGAGAAAAAGGTACCGCTCGAATGGATCAGCTCGGAGGGCAACGGTGTGACGCAGGAATGCATTGATTATCTGAGGCCGCTGGTTGCAGGAGAGATGAGCTGTGCATTTGCAGGCGGTGTACCGAAATATGTAGTATTAAAATAGAGGAGGTCATATGTTTACAGCAAATGAATATCAGGCAGCAGCGGGGCGTTACGAGGGAATGCAGTACAACCGCTGCGGACAAAGCGGACTGAAGCTTCCGCTTGTTTCACTGGGGCTCTGGCATAATTTCGGATCCAGGGACAGCTACGACAACATGAAATCGCTGATCTTTACGGCATTCGACCATGGAATCACGCATTTTGATCTTGCGAATAATTATGGCCCGGTTTACGGGAGCGCAGAGGAGAATTTCGGCAGGATCTTCCATGATTTCCTGCGCCCTTACCGGAACGAGCTGCTGGTCACCACCAAGGCAGGCTATGACATGTGGGACGGCCCATACGGAAACTGGGGATCCCGCAAATATCTGATTTCGAGTCTGGATGCATCGCTCCGGCGGATGCAGCTCGATTATGTGGATATTTTCTATCATCACCGGATGGATCCGGAGACACCGCTGGAGGAAACAATTCTTGCGCTGGATCAGATTGTGCGCTCCGGCAAGGCACTGTACGCCGGCATTTCCAACTATAACGGAGAGCGTGCGGCAGAAGCGCTCAGGATTGCCAGGGAGATTCATCTTCCGCTGATTATCAACCAGAACCGACGATTGAAAGAAACGGCTTAAAGACATTCGCGGGAGAAGCCGGCATGGGCGTGATCTGCTTCAGTCCTCTTGCGCAGGGCATGCTTTCCGAGAAATATCTGCACGGGATTCCGGCAGACAGCCGTATTGCGCGTGACGGCCGGTTCCTGCATGAGACAGATGTGACAGAAGAGAAGCTTGCCAGGATCCGTGCGCTGGATGCACTCGCCGGGGAGCGCGGGCAGACGCTTCCGCAGATGGCCCTCTCCTGGGTTTTAAAGGACAGGGACATTACGAGCGTCCTGATCGGCGCAAGCAAGCCGGAACAGATTGTCGAGAACCTCGGTATCATCGGTCATACCGGTTTCACTGAGGAGGAACTGAAAAAGATCGATGAAATCAGTCTGTAAAAATCAAACCGGCGGCGAATGCCGGCTTATCCGGGCCGGTGACAGTTCAGGTCGTTTTCCATACCGTTCGGGGTGATTTCATTCCAATCCGCAGCAGGCCATGATAAAACAGGATCATGGCCTGTTTTTTTGCGGAGGAAATGATCATGGCGGATGGAAAGTTTTTTAAGGAGCAGGAAAAGGAAAACGCTTTAAAAGAAACAGCGGAAAACACCAGGCTCCTGGATGATATGCTTGAAAGAATTCTGGAATTTTCTGTGGATTTTAATTTCAGCAGCTTTGAAAAAAAGGGTGTTTTCCGGGATATGAAGCCGGAGGAAACCGTCTATTCACGCGGAAAGGCAGAAGCGGTCAGGGAATGCAGTGAGAAGGGCGCCTGCATGCTGGGAGAGGATTATTACAGAGATCCGCTTGCAAGAGCTGCGCTGGAAATGTCCTTTGTACAGTATATGAAAATGCCGGACGAGGTGATTCTTTCCGGGAAACCGGAGGATAAAGCCGCCAAAAGGAAAATGGGAGAGATTTTCCATGAAACAATGACGGAGAATCCGGCGCTGGAAAAAGACCTGCGGAATCAGCACGAGGCAGCGGCGAGAAATATCCGGGAAAGTCTGGAAATTTCCAATACTTCCCCCTTTGCGGGCTATATCCGGGAAACACTGAATGCCTATTCAGGACGGCAGCGGATTTTCCGCGACGGCATTGCCCGGAAACTGTCCGAAAGCGGTCTGCCGGCAGATCTTGCGGAGAGCATGGCGCTCAGCGGCAAGGAAGAAATGGGGACCCGCGGAAAAATATCGCAGGAAACAGGAGAGAAGTATGCAGAGAAGCTGATTGCGGATGCAAACGGCGATATGTATACCCTGATCCGGAATGTGGTGCAGAAGCTTGAACGCAGAATTCCCGGAATTTATGCGAATGTATCCGGCGGAGAGCGTATCATTACGGCAGATAAGGCCATGGACTGCATGGACTGCGCGAGTATCACGCAAAGTATCAGACAACTTGCGGAGCGCTATCCGAAGCCGGTTTTTGAGACATTCCGGAATGCGGAGAACAGACAGAATTACAGAAATATCGGAAGAGCGTACAGAGCGGCCCGGGAAAACGGTGCCTATGATGAACTTTTTGCCGCAGCTGACAGAGATGAAGAGAAACTGCTTTTAAAGCAGACGGATGCGGCTGCGGAGATTGCTGCACGGCAGCCGGAGCAAAAAAAGGATACAGTCTGTCTGGAGTATTCAAAATTCGAGGGACTTGAGAAGGTTGATCCGGTGAAGCTGAGGGAGCATTATCAGACGCTCGGTTTTACGGAAGAAGAACTTATAGATACGGAAATCACATATAATCTTGCCTTTGGGAATAATTTTTCAGGTAAAACGGCAGAAGCCCTGGCGGAAAGAGGAAAAAGCGAATTCGACTGCATTTTTATCAACGGAAAACCTGTCAGTGAGATTTATGCAGAAAAAAAGAGGGAGAAAAACGAGCCGGCGGATATCCGGAATCCGGAAGAGGAAGACGTGCTGGCAATGCGGGCAATGGTTGTATCGGCGGGACTTTATGGCGCCAATACCATTTCCTGTACAATCCCGGTACAGGATCGGAACGGGCGGCTGCATTTTCCTCAGCCGCAGGAGGTTCAGAGAACTGTCAGCAGAGAGCATCCGATCGATCCTCCGAGAGAAGGCCTGTGGCACTGGATCCGGCATCTCGGGAAAGAAAGCTGGCAGGATAAGTTTAACCGTGCTGCAGAACACAATGATGAAATGCTGAAAAAATGCGCAGTCTTTGCTGAAGCCATGAATGAAAAGGAAACTGCGGCAGCCGGAGATCAAGATAAAAAGAAGGGTGCTGAAGAAAAGGAAAATCAGACAGGCGGACGAATCAGAACCAGTCTGCGTGATATACAGAAGGAAGAGAAAAAAGCAGAGAACACAAAAACAAAAGAACAG
>CAZPEW010000047.1:8087-12973 GCA_964585695.1 uncultured Lachnospiraceae bacterium | reverse complement strand
TATTTTCCGCAGGTCGGAGACGGCAGATGCGGGCTGTGTGGTGCTGATGAGCAATAAAAGCATCAGCAGCGGCATTTCGGACCTCATGTTCAACACCATTGTTTTCGGACTGTGTGCACTGGTCATTCTGTTTGTCCTTTCCATTTATCTCGCTGACAGGATTCTGCATCCTCTGGAGGAAAGCTATCAGAAACAGAAGCAGTTTATATCGGATGCAGGGCATGAGCTGAAAACGCCGATATCGACGATAAATGCCAACAGCGAGATGCTGCAGCGGGAAATCGGGGAGAACCAGTGGCTTAAAAATATCTGCTATGAAAACAACCGGATGTCAGAGCTGGTAAAACAGCTCCTGGATCTGGCCAGGACGGAAAATGCAGCGCCGGTCATGGAAGAGGTGGATCTGTCCAGACTGGTTATGGGCGGCACGCTTCCGCTGGAGACGGTTGCGTTTGAGCGGGGATATGAAATTGAGAGTGAAATCGAAGATAATGTGCGTCTGAAGGGCGATCCGAAGCAGTTAGGACAGCTCGTTTCCACATTGCTGGACAATGCCATTTCCTATGCAGAGGGGGAGGGCCGTATTCATGTGAAGCTCTATACGGAACACGGCAACGCTGTGCTCAGGATCGGAAACCCAGGCAGGGAAATTCCGGAAACGGAGAGGGAAAGGATATTCGAACGTTTCTACCGCAGTGATTCCGCCCGCCCGGTGAGCGGACATTACGGTCTGGGACTTGCCATTGCAAAGGCAATTACCATTGCACATCACGGCAGGATCAGTGCGGATTCACAGGACGGAGAAACCAGCTTTACGGCTGTGCTTCCGCTCAGGAATGGCAAATAAAACAAAAATTCATGGCGGGAAATCCCGTTATATGATTTACTTATGCTTTTTGCGTGTTTATAATGGTTCTGTTTTAACGCAAAAAGGAGTATTTACAGATGAAAAACCACATACAGGCTGTCCGGGATGGTCTCCGGGACGGGACACCGATTGCAGTCGGCTATTTTGCAGTCGCCTTTTCTCTGGGAATTGCAGCAAGAAATGCCGGACTGAATCCGCTGCAGGGCTTTCTCGCAAGTCTTTTTACACTGGCTTCTGCCGGAGAATACGCCGCATTTACAATGATCGGTGAGAATGCCTCCTATATCGGCCTTACAATTATGATACTGATTACAAACGCGCGTTATCTTCTGATGAGCTGCTCGCTGAGCCAGCGTTTCTCGGAAAAAACACCGTTTTTCCACCGTCTGCTGGTTGCATTCGGCATTACAGATGAGATATTCGGAATTTCCATTTCAAGAGAAGGAGAACTGGATCCGTTTTATAATTATGCAGCAATTGCAGTTGCAGCACCGAGCTGGGCAGTGGCTACAGCACTCGGCATTGTGATGGGCAATCTGCTTCCGGCGAATATCGTCAGTGCCCTGTCTGTGGCTCTGTACGGTATGTTCCTTGCCATCATTATTCCTCCTGCAAGAGAGAACCGGGTGATCGGCGTTCTGGTGCCGGTTTCTTTTGCCGCAAGCTTCCTTTGCAGTACGCTTCCGGTGGTTTCAGGTCTTTCCGGCGGAAACCGGACAATGATTCTGACAGTGCTGCTTTCTGCGCTGGCAGCGGTGCTTTTTCCTGTAAAAGGAGAAACGGAAGAGGAGGAAATTATATGACACACAATATTTATATTTATATCCTGATTATGGCAGGGGTATCTTATCTGATTCGTGTGCTTCCGCTTACGCTGATCCGGAAACCGATTGAAAATGTATTTATCCGCTCATTTCTGTTTTATGTACCGTATGTGACACTGGCAGTCATGACTTTTCCGGCGATCCTGCATGCAACGGCATCACCGGCAGCAGGAGCTCTTGCACTTGCCGCGGGAATTGCTGCTGCCTGGTTCGGCGGAGGACTTCCGCTGGTTGCGACAATCTGCTGCCTTATTGTGTATGCTTCCGAGATGCTGCTGTAAACGTTGTAAGAGATACCGGGGCTGCAAAGACAGCAACAGCTGACATTCGCCTCAGGGCTGTTTTCTGCTGCCGACGGAAATCAGCACGAGCATGATAAAGATACAGAGGAAACCTGCAGCATCATACAGTGTAAAGCTGCTTCCGAGAACAAAGGTGGAAATGACGGCAGCTGTGATCGGTTCAGAAAAACCGTACAGGATCCCCTTATCCGGACCGATCAGACGGACACCCTCGATATAGCACGGAAAAGCCATAACATTCCCGATCAGCACAACAAAGGCAATGCCGAGGCAGCCGGTCGCCGTTGGAATGTAATGGTAGGTCCACGGGCGGAAGATACAGCCGATCACAATACTGCCCATGATAAAAGCCCAGCCCTGCATCAGAAGTACCGGATATCTGCGCATGAGATTCTGCGGCGTGACATTGTAAATGGTAACGCAGACAGCGCTGAGACAGCCGGTAATCAGTGCAGACAGAGGAAGCATCAGTTCGGTAAGGCTGCCATGTGTGGTCAGAAGGAATACACCCAGCAGCGCGAGAGCAATGCTGAGGATTTCGTTTGCCCTCGGCAGGCGTTTTGCCGTAAAGCAGGTATACAGGAGAATCAGAATCGGAGAAAGATCCTGCAGGATGGTTGCCATGCCTGCTGTTGAAAGCTGTATGGTCAGAAAGTACAGGAACTGACAGGCACTGACGCCTGCAAGTCCGTACAGCACAAGGTCGCGGGCATCCTGTCTGTTTGTCCAGGGCGCAAGGACAAGCTTCCCGTACCGCCGGGCACAGTATATAAGCAGCAGGACACCGGCGATGCCGAGCCGGATCGGTACCAGCCAGCGGGAATCCATGTTTTCCTTTGTAAAGAGATACTGTCCGACGGATCCGGACAGACCCCAGCAGATACCGCCCCATAAGGTGAGCAGCATACCTTTGATTCTATGGTTCATTGATCATTTCTTTCCTCTCTGAATATTAAAGTCATGCGCCATTATACCAATCTTCTTTCATGCTTACAAGAAGTTTGGTACAATGACAGGTACACGTCAGGAGGAGCATCCATGCAGAAAACATTCAAAACCAATAAAAACCTGATTCTATATTTCCTGAAAGGCAGCAAACGCTATTTCGCACTTTCCGTCCTTTTTGCGGTTCTGTCGTCTTTGTTTGATCTCATCAATCCCAAAATCATCAGTTTTACAGTAGATTATGTACTGACCGCCGGTCAGGAGAAGCTGCCTGTTTACGGGCAGCTGATCAGCCGTCTCTATGGAGGGACAGAGGATCTGCGCGGCCATCTGTACAGGATTGCCCTGCTTGTGATTCTGATTGCGGTTCTGGGTGCCGTTTTCCGCTATCTTTTCAGGCTCTTTAATTCGATGGGAGCCGAGAAGCTGGTAGAAACGATGCGGAACCGTCTGTTCCGCCATATCGCACACCTCTCGTATGCCTGGTACTCCGGAAACCAGACAGGTGATATTATCCAGCGATGCACATCGGATGTAGAAACAGTGAAGCGTTTTGTATCGGAACAGCTGACCGGTATGTTCCGTATACTGGTCATGATCGTGCTGTCGCTGTACTTTATGGCGGGCATCCATTTCCGCCTGATGCTGCTGTCGGCCTGCTTTGTTCCGATGATTTTCCTTTACTCGCTTTTTTTTCATAAAAAAATAGGTAAAACCTTCCTTGCCGCAGATGAAGAGGAGGGAACGCTTTCTTCAATTGCACAGGAAAATCTGACGGGGGTCCGGGTAGTCAGAGCATTCGGCAGGGAGAATGATGAGAAGGAACGTTTTGAAAAGCAGAACAATATCTATACGTCAGCGTATATGAAGCTTTCTGTTCTGATATCTGTATTCTGGTCCATGGGAGATTTCTTTTCCGGCCTGCAGGTTATGGCAATTGTTGTGCTGGGAGTGATAGCCGTTGTCCGCGGAAGCATGAGCGCCGGCGACTATATCGCCTTTATTTCCTATAACGCCATGCTGGTCTGGCCGGTGCGTTCTCTCGGAAGGGTCATTTCGGATATGTCAAAGGCCGGTGTTTCTGTAGACCGGATCCGTTATATCATGGATTCTCCGGAGGAAGCAGATCCGGCGGATGCCCTGACACCCGATATGCATGCGGATATCTGCTTCAAAGATGTTACCTTCCGCTACCGGGAGGATGCGCCGCTGCTGCTTGACCATATTTCCTTTACCATCCCGCAGGGTGCTGCATTCGGCATACTCGGCAGCACAGGCTCCGGAAAAAGTACACTGATGGCCCTTCTTCTGAGGCTGTATGCGCTGCCGGAAGACTGCGGAAGCATTTCCGTCGGCGGAACGGATATCCGGAAAATTTCCGCGGAATGGCTCCGGACCAATATCGGGATGGTGCTGCAGGAGCCATTCCTTTTCTCAAAGACATTGAAGGAGAATATTTCCATAGCAGCGGATGCGGCAGATGATGAGGACATCCGGGCAGCCGTCAGAATTGCCGATCTCGAGGATACTGTCCGGCATTTCAGAAACGGGTACGATACAATGGTGGGAGAGCGCGGCGTCAGTCTCTCCGGCGGTCAGCGGCAGCGGACAGCCATCGCCCAGATGGTGATCCGGCAGACACCGGTTATGATATTTGATGACTCGCTGTCGGCAGTCGATTCCGAAACGGATGCGAAAATAAGGGAAGCACTGGCCGAGAAGGCCAGGGGTGCGACGGTCATACTGATTTCACACAGAATTTCAACACTCATGGAGGCGTCGGAAATTCTTGTACTGCATCATGGCCGGGCAGCAGAGCTGGGCAGCCATCAGGAACTTTACCGGAAAAACGGAATCTACCGGAAAATCTGTGATATTCAGGGGGTGAGCATAGATGGAAAAGAATAAAGAACATGCAGGTCTTCCTTTTTTCGGCCTTCCTGCGCT
>CAZPEW010000047.1:0-8077 GCA_964585695.1 uncultured Lachnospiraceae bacterium | reverse complement strand
TCTCCCTTATTTAAAAGGGTACCGGAAGGATATCCTCTGTATGGCGGTGCTGGGCATCATGAGCAGCATTGCCGATTCCGTTTATCCGCTTTTCAACCGTTATGCACTGGATCACTATGCCGCAGAACGGGTGCTGGATACGCTTCCGCTTTTCTGCCTTTTCTACTTTGCGGTTCTCCTTCTGCAGGTTGCCGCGAATGTATTCAGCAGCTATCTGATCAGCAAGGTTGAGCTGTATATTGGCCGCGACCTTAAAAATGCAGCTTTCCGGCATCTCCAGACCCTGTCGTTTTCTTATTTCAACACGCATAATGTCGGTTATATACATTCGCGGATCATGAGCGATACGGACCGGATCGGAACAATGGTGTCCTGGCGTCTGATGGATTTTGTCTGGAATATTTCCTATATTGTCTGTGTTTTTGCGGTAATGCTGCGGATCAACTGGAAGCTTGCAATGCTGCTTATGCTGCTGCTTCCTGCTGCCGCCGGACTGATTCTTTATTTTCAGAAACATCTTATCGTCATGAACCGGAAAGTACGTGAAATCAATGCACAGATTTCCGGTGATTTCAATGAAGGCATTACAGGTGCCAAGGCGATCCGTGTGCTGGTTGCAGAGGACACGGTGCAGAAGGACTTTGAGAGAGATACGGACAGAATGCGCAGAACTGCGGTCCATACAACGCATTATTCTGCCTTGTTTTCCGCAACCGTTACAATCATGAGCAGCGCTGCCCTGGCACTGGTACTTGCCGGCGGTGGCAGACTTACCATAGAGGGTCTGATGCAGATCGGTACGCTGTCTGTTTTCATGTCCTATGCGCTGGGCATGATGGAACCGATCCAGTACATCATTGAGGCAGTATCTGCGCTGATTGATGTAGAAGTCAATATCGAGCGTTTCACGGCACTTGTAGAAACCCGGTCTGATGTTACGGATTCAGCCGAAATTACGGAAAAGTACGGCGATACCTTCCATCCCAAAAAGGAAAACTGGGAGAAGCTGCGCGGAGAGGTAGAGTTCCGGGATGTGTCCTTCCACTATCCGGACGGTGAGGAGATGGTACTGGAGCATTTTAACCTCGAGGTGCCGCAGGGCAGCAGTATTGCAATTGTCGGCGAAACCGGTGCCGGCAAATCTACCCTGGTCAACCTGGTCTGCCGTTTTTATGAGCCGACCGGCGGCATGGTCCTCATAGACGGCAAAGATGCAAGGGAACGTTCGCAGCTCTGGCTGCACCAGAATATCGGCTACGTCCTGCAGACGCCGCATCTCTTTTCCGGAACCGTACGTGACAACCTGCGCTATGGGCGTCCGGATGCATCGGATGCAGAAATTTACAAGGCACTGGATCTCGTCTCTGCCCGCGATGTGCTGGAGCGGATGGGGCACGGACTGGACAGTGAAGTCGGAGAAGGAGGCGATCTTCTCTCCACCGGAGAGAAACAGCTTTTAAGTTTTGCACGGGCGATCCTCGCAGATCCTGCAATCCTTGTGCTTGATGAAGCTACCTCCTCGGTTGACACATTCACCGAAAAAAAGATCCAGGAAGCCATCCGCACCCTCGTAAAGGGCAGGACATCCTTTATGATTGCCCACCGTCTCTCTACCATCGTCGATGCAGACAGGATTCTCGCTGTCATGGACGGCAGAATTGTCGAATCAGGCACGCATGCCGAGCTGATGCAGAAAAAAGGCTATTATTATCATCTTTATACGAGACAGTACGAAGAGCAGACTGTTGACAGCATGTTGCAGCAGTAAGTGCCGGAAGCCATTTATGCAGGAAACAGCGGAAATCATTTCCGCAGGGATCGTTCGTTGCTTCTGCGTAACGCTTGCAATTTATCCCAAAGACAAAAACCGGTCATCAAAGCTGCCGGTTTTTGTCTTTGGGATAAATTGTTCGCTGACGCAGAAGGGCACTCACTCAATGCGGAAATGACAATCCGCTGTTTGCCGTTATGTGATATTTCATCCATTTGTTATTAAACAGATATCGGGCAAGAGTGCCCAGGTGTCTGCAGGCGGAGGCGTTTTTGAATTGAGAGAGCGGATTTATGCGTCAGCGAGGACTTTTTATGTTGAACGGCGGCAGCTTTGCAGACCGCCGTTCTGTTATTAATAAAAAGTAAGAGCAATACGCAGAAACCGCGATTGAACCTGAAAAAAATGCCGCTGCCTGCAGCAACTGCAAAACTGTCTGAGGTTCTGTATTTTAATTATCGTGTGGATCCGCTCCAGTTGACGGTGCAGGAGAGTGTTTTCTGCTGATCCAGCGCGCAGGTTTTTTCAATCTGGTCGATCAGGATGCTGCATGCGGTTTCTCCTTCCTGGTAGGCGGGCTGTACAATGGTTGTCACCTGGGGGTCGGAGAAGGAAGCCCATTCGGTGTTGTCAAAGCCGATGATGCCGAGCTGACCGGGGATCTGGCTGCGGTATTCCTGCAGCGCCGTAAATACGGATGGCAGTGCCCAGCAGTTCGGAACGTAGACAAGGAGAGGCTCTCCGGGATGCATGTGCTTTTTTACGAATGCCGTGACGGAGGCGAGATCAATGGGGCTGTTTTTGAGTTCCAGGCTGTCGTAGGGAAGGCTGCTTTCCTCGAGGGCGTCAATGAAACCGGAGGAACGCTCGATTCTGGTACTGAGCAGGCTCGGGTTTGCACCGATCATGACAAACCGGCGGTAGCCTTTGCGGATGCATTCTTTGATGGCATGGTAGGTGGCCTCATAATTGTCTGTTTTAACCCAGCAGGTGCTGCTTTCATAAAGCTTGCTGTCAAAAAATACGAGCGGTTTGTGTTCGGCGGCTATTTTATCGCTGATTTTTTTAAACTGGGAAGTGGGCTGGATGATGAAGCCGTCTACGCCCAGCATTAGCATTTTCTCGACATAGCCTTCCTCCTCGGCGGAGTTGTAGCTGCTGTTGCCGATCAGCATCTGGTAGCCTTTTGCACGGGCGGTTTCCTCGATACCTTTTACAATCTGATTGGAAAAGGTATTGGTGATGTCGCCGATGATGACACCGATCAGATGTGTCTGTTTGGCATTCAGTATGCGGGCGGCAATATTCGGACTGTAGTTATTCTGCCGGATCAGACTGCCGATTTTGAGGCGGGTGTCCTCTGACATTTTTTCTGTTTTGCCATTCAGATAAAAGGATACAGTCGTTTTGGAAACGCCTGCCATTTCTGCGATATCGTTGATTGTGATTTTGCCGTTCTTTTTCATATGCTGCTCCGGTGCCCTGCAGCCTTCCGGATCTGCGGCTGCAGAATTCTTTACGTTTCGAATGTTAACAGGTTTACTGCTTTTACTTAGATACATCTTAAAATTATCTCGACGTTTTGTCAATAAGCTGAACAAATACGTTGACAAAACCGGTTTACAAAACTATAATCTCGGTATAAACAATACAGAAAAGTAACCGGGTAAAAATAATAACCTGGTGTTTCTGCGGAGGCTTATGTCTTAAATGACGAGAGGAGATATAAAATGAGCGGTTTTACAATGGACAGCTTTTCATTAAAGGGCAAGGTTGCGCTGGTTACAGGTGCTTCCTACGGAATCGGTTTTGGTATTGCAACAGCTTTTTCAAGAGCAGGGGCAACGATCTGCTTTAATGATATCAGCCAGGAGAAGGTAGACAAGGGACTTGCATCCTATAAAGAAATCGGTATTGCGGCACACGGATATGTATGCAACGTTACCGTTGAGGATGAGGTTAAGGCAATGGTTCAGCAGATTGAGAAGGAAGTCGGTACAATCGACATCCTTGTAAACAATGCAGGTATTATCAAGAGAGTGCCGATGCTTGAAATGGATGTCAAGGACTTCCGTGCAGTCATTGATGTCGATCTGAATGCACCGTTTATTGTTTCCAAGGCTGTTATTCCCGGAATGATTAAAAAGGGACACGGCAAGATTATCAACATCTGCTCTATGATGAGTGAACTGGGCCGTGAGACGGTATCTGCCTATGCTGCGGCAAAGGGCGGACTTAAGATGCTGACCAGAAATATCTGCTCGGAGTACGGCGAATATAATATCCAGTGCAATGGTATCGGGCCGGGTTATATTGCAACACCGCAGACGGCACCGCTTCGTGAGAAGCAGCCGGATGGATCAAGACATCCGTTTGATCAGTTTATCTGCGCAAAGACACCGGCAGCACGCTGGGGCAATCCGGAGGATCTCCAGGGGCCTGCTGTATTCCTTGCATCAGATGCGTCTGATTTTGTAAACGGACATATTCTTTATGTAGATGGCGGTATTCTTGCTTATATCGGAAAACAGCCGCAGTAAGGTGATTTTCGGGAAATTTTCTGGCATCCAGCATGATCCGGCTGGATGCCAGTTTTTGTTATCGGAGCTGACGGGGGAAACGGGTATCCGGGAATGCCGGCTGCACTGCCGGGCAGAAAAATTCAAATTTATGCATACAATTTCCCTGCTTTCTGCTATGATTGATTATTGCTGAGCAGGAAAGGAAGAGAGTCATGCAGAAGACAGTTATTCTGGCATCGCAGTCGCCGAGACGGAAGATGCTGCTGGAAAAGATAGGCATTCGGGCGGAAATCATACCGAGTGTACTTCCGGAGGTTATTACGGAAACAGATCCGGAAAGAGCTGTCAGGGCGCTTTCCCTGCAGAAGGCTGCCGATATTGCGGCGCAGTGCAGAAAAAAACGCCGGGAAGCAGTTGTGATCGGTGCGGATACGGTAGTTGCGGCGGACGGCAGGATACTTGGCAAGCCTGCTACACATGAGGAAGCGGCGGAAATGATCCGTATGCTTTCCGGCCGGGAGCACGCAGTGTATACCGGCGTAACCATTATCCATACGGGCGGTTCCGGAGAGGATACGGTCCGGACATTTGCGGAAAAAACCATTGTTTCAGTTTATCCGATGAGCGAAGAAGAGATTCAGGAGTATGCTGCTTCTATGGAACCGATGGATAAAGCTAGTGCATACGGAATCCAGGGAAGCTTTGCAAGATATATTCGCAGAATCTGCGGAGATTATAATAATGTAGTGGGGCTGCCGGCAGCTGCGGTATACCAGGAACTGAAAAGTGCCGGATATATCGGATCCGGAGCAGGTATTCGGCAGGAATAAAAACCTGCAGGCGGAAAAACCTGTGGGAGCAGGAACCTGCAGGCGGAAAAATCTGTGGGAGCAGGAACCTGCAGGCAGGTAAGTACCGGACGGAATCAGCGGAGGAGAAGTGGTACGGCTGAATCCGGTTCGGGTCAGGAAAGAAGAATCCGGCGGAAAATGACAATAGATGCAATCAGAAATAAATTTTACGATAGTACCAGGGTGGACTGGAATAACCTTATGTTTTCCACCGGGGATATCTGGAAACTGCTGATTCCGCTGATGGTGGAACAGCTTTTGACTTCCTTTATGGGCATGGCGGATTCCATTATGGTCACAAGGGTCGGCAGTGCGGCGATTGCCGCGGTTTCGCTGACGGATTCCATCAATAATCTGGTTATCCAGATGTTTGCGGCGCTCGCGACAGGCGGAACCATTGTATGTTCACAGTATATCGGCTCGGGATCGCCCGGCAAAAGCAACCAGGCAGCCCGGCAGGTGGTGCTGTCTGTACTGACGATTGCGGTTGTCGTCTGTTTTTTGTCGGAGATGTTCCGGTATCAGATCCTGCGGCTTGTATTCGGAACGGTTGAAGATGATGTTATGGAGGCTGCGGCAACCTATTTCCTGTATACGGCAGCTTCATTTCCGTTTCTGGGACTGTTCCAGGCAGGTTCGGCGTTTTACCGGGCAGGCGGCAACAGCAGATTCCCGATGCTGATTTCCATTCTGTCCAATATCATGAATATCCTCGGAAATGCCATTTTCAGCTTTGTATTCCGGTGGGGTGTGGCAGGTGCCGCATTATCGACGCTTCTGTCCAGAATTTTTTCCGCAGTGGTTATCTATGTTTTCCTGCGCCTTCCGCGGCAGCCGATTGTGATTGATCATTATCTGCAGATCAGACCGAACTTCGATCTGATCAGAAAAGTGCTTTTTATCGGTATTCCGTCGGGAATAGAAAACAGCATGTTTCAGTTCGGAAAGCTGGCGATCCAGTCAAGTGTATCTACACTGGGCACAAAGGCAATCGCGGCGCAGGCAATGGCTATTATCTTTGAGAATGTCAACGGAATCGGCGGCATTGCGATCGGAACTGGTCTCATGACCATTGTGGGTCAGTGTCTTGGTGCAGGCAGGAGAGAGGAAGCCAAATACTATATTACCAGGCTGACTGAATATTCATGGGCGGTGCTGGCAGTATCCTGTCTTGTGACTTTCCTGATCGGAAAGCCGGTTATGAATCTGGCAGGACTTGAGCCGGAAAGTGCGGCGCTCTGCTACCGGATGCTGATTTTCATTTCCGCTGTCAAGCCGCTGATCTGGGTATTCTCCTTTATTCCGCCGTACGGTATGCGTGCAGCGGGCGATGTGAAATATGCCATGATTGTCGCAAGCCTTTCCATGTGGCTCTGCAGAGTGGCAATGACGACTTTTCTGATCCGTGTTATGGGCTTCGGACCGATTGCTGTGTGGATCGGAATGGCATCGGACTGGGCGGTAAGAGGTGTGATTTTCATGCGGCGGTATTTCTCCGGGAAATGGCTGCAGCATGAGGTTATATGAGAAATTTCAGAATATGAGGTGAGACCGATGAAAAAAATTATACTTCTTTGTACCGGAGTTACCATCGCATCCATTCAGACAGAAAACGGACTGAAGCCGGCGCTGACTGCACCGGATATCCTTTCCTTTGTTCCGGATGTGGAGCGTTTCTGCAACATAGACGTACTGCAGGTCTGCAATATTGACAGTACCAACATGGCGCCTGACTACTGGACTATGATCGTAGAGGCGATCCGCGATCATTATGACCGGTATGACGGATTTGTACTGACGCATGGAACGGATACCATGGCCTACACTTCAGCAGCACTTTCCTATATGATACAGAATTCGAGGAAGCCGATTGTCATTACCGGCTCACAGAAGCCGATCAACATAGACGGGACAGATGCAAAGTCAAATCTCCGCGACAGTATTGTCTATGCCTGCGACGACTACTCCATGAATGTTTCGCTGGTGTTTGACGGAAATATCATTGCCGGAACGCGTGCAAAAAAGATGATGGCAAGAAGCTTCAATGCATTTCACAGCGTGAATTTTCCGATACTTGCGAGAATACAGGACGATCATATCATCCGCTATATTCCATATGAGCCGATGCGGGAGCCGGTGCAGTTTTCAGCAGAGGTCAGCGATTCCATCTGCATTATGAAGCTGATTCCGGGTGCAAAACCGGATATGCTTTCTTATTTATTTGAGAATTACGACTGCATCGTCATAGAGTCTTTTGGTGTCGGCGGAATTCCGGATGCAATGCTGAACAAGTTTTACAGTGAAATGAAAAAATGGGCTGAAAAGGGCAAGTTTATCGTTATGGCCACACAGGTCGTGAATGAAGGCTCCAACATGGAAATTTATCAGGTGGGGCAGCGCATCAAAGAGGATTTCAGGCTGATGGAAGCCTATGATATGACACTGGAGGCAACGATCACCAAGCTCATGTGGCTGATGAAAAAAAATCAGGGCGATTATGAAAGCATCCGTAAAGGATTTTATCGCCCTGTAAACAATGATATTCTATGTGCATTTGAGGAAACCTGAGCGGCCGCTCTTAACCGGTATCAGGTTTTAACCGGCAGTTCAACCCTAAAGGTATTAATACCGTTTTCACTTTCGGCCCAGATCCGGCCGTTATGCGTTCTTACAATATTTTCCGCAATGGAAAGGCCGAGCCCGTAGCTGTGATTCATGCTGCGGGCTTTGTCGACCCGGTAGAAACGCTTGAAAATGTTTTTAAGATCTTCCTGGGAAATCGGTTCTCCCGGGTCGGAAACAGAGAGGAGGCAGCGTCTGCCGCTGCTGTGTTCCAGCTTTACTTCCACAGTTCCCTTCGGCGATGTGTATTTCTGGGCATTGTCGAGGAGAATTGCCACAACCTGCTTTAAATGGGACTCGCTGCCGGGCAC
>CAZPEW010000046.1:2997-12978 GCA_964585695.1 uncultured Lachnospiraceae bacterium | reverse complement strand
TTTCCGGTCCGTTGAGAAGAGCTCCCGGAAGCTCCTTTAAAAGCCGCCGGATCATATGATTGCGGACAGCGGTTTCCGTTTCCGTCCTGCTCTCCATCTCACGTAAGGCAGTTTCCGCGGCACGGGCAAAGCCGGCAATACCGGCAACATTCTCCGTACCGGCGCGCTTCCCTCTCTCCTGCTCTCCGCCGTGGATGAAAGACGGAAGCTGTACGCCGCGGCGGACATAGAGGAAGCCGACCCCTTTGGGGCCATTCAGCTTATGTGCGCTTGCAGACATAAGGTCTGCCTGCAGGTCACTGACGTCGAGCGGGATATGACCGTAAGCCTGCACTGCATCTGTGTGGAACAGAATTCCATGCGCATGCGCGATGGCACCGATCTCCCGGACAGGCTCGACAGTTCCGATTTCATTGTTTGCAGTCATGACAGAGATCAGGATGGTGTCCGGACGGACAGCGCTCTCAACCGCAGCAGGATCCGCAAAACCCTGTGCATCCACCGGGAGGAGCGTTACGTCAAAACCGCGTGTCCCGAGATATTCGAGTGTGCGCAGGATTGCATGGTGTTCTATCGCGGTTGAAATAATGTGCCCTCTGCATGCCGCAGTGCTCTGATGCTGTGCTGTGCCGGTCTGCGCGGTACCCTGAAGCCGTACCGCCCGTTCCCGCAGTATCTGTTCTGCCATCTCTGATACACCGATCAGCGCCCAGTTGTCGGACTCGGAGCCGCCGCTTGTAAACAGAAGCTCCGCCGGTTTTGCATGGATGGTAGCCGCAATCGTGCGCCGGCTGTCTTCAACAGCCTTCCGGGCAAGCTGCCCGGGCATGTAAACCGCAGAAGCATTGCCAAACTGCTCCGTGAGATAAGGAAGCATTGCCTCCAGTGCTTCCCTGGAAAGCGGCGTTGTGGCCGCGTTATCAAGATATATCATGTAAACTCCTTAAAATCGTTCTGTTCCGTGCAGACGCCGCTGCATTAAAGCCGGATACCGCGGATGTCCGCTTCAGAACCGGAAATCTCCGCTCTTTCCGCCGAGCTTCTCAACCAGATGGATATCCTCGATCACCATGCGTTTGTCGATAGCCTTGCACATATCATAGATCGTCAGAAGCGCGACTGAAACGCCGGTCAGTGCTTCCATCTCCACACCCGTCCTGCCCTCTGTTCTGACCTGACAGAGCGCCCGGATGGTTCTGTCCTCCGGGTACATCTCAAAGGTGACGCCTGACTTTGTAAGATTCAGGATATGGCACATCGGAATGAGGTCGGAGGTGCGCTTGGTGCCCATGATTCCGGCCACCTGTGCCACCGTCAGTACATCTCCCTTTTTCACCTTCCGTCCTGCGATTGCATCGAATACATCCGCTGACACGCGTATAGTTCCCTCGGCAACTGCCATACGATCCGTAATCTGTTTTCCTGATACATCAACCATCACGGCATTGCCGTTTTCATCAAAATGTGTGAATTCATCTGCAGACTCCGACAGCCTGCTGTTCTCCTCTTTCATAAGTCCCCCTCAATGTTTTTACTGCAGGAACATTATATCATCTTCTGCAAAGCGCAGATAGTCCGGCATGCCTTTTTCCGCAAGTTCCTGCCAGAACTTTTTCTGCACCACCCAGGTAATGCGTCCCTCCTGCCGGTCTTCTGCACCCGCCTGGATATAATAGCTTCTCTCAAATGGAAGCTCTGCCGTCTCCAGAAGCCGGAACGGAATGCTGTTTTCCTCCCGCGCGCCCCAGACAGGCACAAACTGATGGGCACGGTAGCCGAGACACCGGATTGTCTCCGGGAGAACCCGCTCCGTATGAAGTGTTACGCCCCAGTCCGGTGCCAAAACCGTGTGGTCATCAATCCTGACTGCATCCGAGAAATTCTTGCAGCCGGTCAGCATGGCAGTAGCCCGGTTTCCGGGATGCAGGAAAATCTGTTTTGTTTCTCCCTGGTTCACAATCCTGCCGCGGTCCACAATGAGGATTTCCTCACTGAAACGGTAAATTTCATCCCGCGAATGCGAAACCATAATGACTGTTCCGTCATAATCCCGCAGCTGCCCGGTAAGCTCCGTTTCCATCTGATCGCGCAGAAAGCTGTCCAGCGCAGAAAACGGTTCATCCAGAAGAATCACCTCGGGGCGGTATGCCATGATACGCGCAAGTGCGGTTCTCTGCTGCTGTCCGCCTGACAGCTGCGAGGGCAGCCGGTCACGCAGCGATGTCAGCCGGAAGCGTTCCAGCATTTCGCTGACCCGGACTTCATTCTCGGCTTTGCTGCCCTTCAGTCCGCAGGAAATATTCTCCGCAACGGTCATTGCCGGAAAAAGCGCATAGTTCTGGAAGAGATACCCGACATGCCGGTCCTGCGGCCGGACATTGATACGCCGTGCGCTGTCATAAAGCACACGGCTGTTCAGCAGGATCTGTCCGCTGTCCGGATGGACAATGCCTGCTATGGATTTGAGTGTCATGCTCTTGCCGGAGCCAGAGGCTCCCAGGATGCCGATGCGTCTGCATTCGGAGGAGAAGCCTGCTTCCAGCGAGAAATTATCCATTTTCTTTTTGATCTGTACGGAAATCGACATCGGCTGTTATGCTCCTTTACCACTGATGGACATTTTTCATGGCTCTTCCGGAAAAAAGATTCAGAAGGAATATCGCGAGAAACGCAATCAGAAGCACCACTGTCACCCATACACCTGCCGTCAGGTAATCCTGATCCTGTATAACCATGGCGATTTTCTGCGAAATGGTTGCTGTCCTGCCGGGGATATTTCCGGCCAGCATGGAAGTTGCTCCGTACTCGCCGAGCGCTCTTGCAAAGGTCAGGATCGTACCGGATGCAATGCCGGGACCGGCTGTCGGAATCATCACCTTCCAGAAAATCTTCCGTTCGGACATGCCGAGCGTCCGCGCGGCATCAATCAGATTGATGTCAATCAGCTCGAATGCTGCACGCGCATTCCGGTACATGAGCGGGAATGCGATGACCGTTGCCGCAATAATGCAGCCGAGCCAGGACTGCACTACCTTGATGGAAAACGTATCATACAGGAACATGCCGAACGGCCGTCTCTTACTGAAAATCAGCAGGAGAAAGAAGCCGGCAACTGTCGGCGGAAGCACCATCGGCAGCGTCAGTATTCCGTCGAGTACAGCCTTCATGGTGTTTTTCATTCCCATTATTTTCCGTGCGGCATAGATGCCCAGGAAAAATGACAGGATGGTTGCCGCAATACCGGTTTTGAGTGAAATCCAGAGAGGGCTCCAATCGAGCCCCTCCAGAAACTGTAAAAATTCAGTCATATCTCCGCTCCGTAAAAAATCAATGCAGGCCTGCGTCCTGCCCAACAGTAAAATAAACCCGGCAGCCCCTGCACCGGTCGGTGCAGGCAGTCTTATTATTTTACTTTGTGCCGTCCTGAATGTTTGTGTCAAAGTAGTAACTGTTGAATATTGTTTTGGCTTCGTTGGAGGTTACATAATTAATAAAGCTTTTGGCGGCTGTCTGTTCGGCGGTGTCTGCTTCGTCATTTTTGACCTGCGCAATCGGGTAAATGATGTTGCCTGTTAAATCATAGCTTACCTTCTGGAGGATGTCGAGCTTATCTTCATAGCCGTAAGTGTCGGAGTAATAGGTTGTGCCGACTTCGCAGGAGCCTTCTGCTACTGCTGCGAGGACTTTGGAAACATTCGACTGCTCTGAAATTTCCACACCGCCAAGTGCGTCGGATACCTGCTGCGTGGTGATTTTGGAAACATCGTCTGCCTTCGGAAGGATACCGAGCGCGACCAGTGCCTGTCTTGTATACTTGCCTGCGGGAACCGAGCCGTCAGCCATGGCGATGGATCCGGCATCTTTGAGATTCTCAAGTCCGGTAACCTTGGTGCCGCTGTTCTTCAGGCTGATTACAACAAGCTGGTTGTTTAATACGTTTTTACGCGTACCGTCTACGAGAAGTTTGTCATCTTTCTCAAGTGTATTCATCTGCTTCTGTGCTGCGGAGAAAAATACATCGCAGGCATAGCCTTCCTCGATCTGTGTGAGCAGCTTGCCGGAGGAATCTGCATTAAAGGTTATCTTTACATTCGGATGAACCGCATTGTATTTCTTTGCGATATCCTGCATAACGGTATTAAGAGATGCGGCAATAAAAACCTGGATTTCCGTTTTTTCATCTTTGTAGCCGCTGTCATCCTGTGTTCCGGCAGCGGTACTGCCTGCTGCGCCTGCTGTCTCTGCCATAGCTTCCGTTGTCTCTGCCGCAGATGTCTCCGCCATGGATTCTGCCTTGCTCTCCGCTTCTGTAGTCTCTGCAGAAGATGCTTCTTTACTGCTTTCTGCAGCAGTGACTGCTGCAGATGTACTGCTGCCGCATGCAGCGAGACTCATGACCATGCAGGCTGCCATTGAGGCTGCCGCCAGTTTCTCCGCCAGTTTTTTCCCTGAAGCTGCAAATAAATTTTTTTTCATACTCTCTCCTTTTTTCTCTGAATCGATTTGTTTTTAAAAAGTATTCGTTGCCTGTAAAAAAGCGGATGCTGCTCTGTAATGCAGATGCATCCGCAGAATTACTGAATAGCCATCGCCCTGCCTGTCAGGCAGTACATCCTCTGCTCAGTCCGTTGCCGAGCCGCGGAGGATACCGATACCGTGCGGAAGCGAGGGAAGCAGGTATTCAAGATTTTCCCTGCAGGCCTTTGGACTGCCAGGCATATTGATGACGAGCGTCCGCTTCCGGATGCCGGCGGTCTGCCGTGACAGCATCGCACTTTTTGTAATATTCATCGAATATGCCCGCAGCGCTTCACCGATGCCGGGTGCCATCCGGTCGCACACCTCCATGGTAGCCTCCGGTGTCAGATCCCGTACCGAGAATCCTGTTCCGCCGGTCGTAAAGATCACATTGACCTGCCGCTGGTCCGCAAGACGCATCAGCTCCTTTTCCAGAAGCGGCTTCCCGTCCGGGAGAACAATGGTTTCAAGTACTTTATAATGATTTTCCGTCAGGATCTCACGGATAAGCGGTCCGGATTTATCCTCGTATTCTCCGCGGGATGCACGGTCAGAAAGCGTGATAACAGCCGCTGTCATCGGACGGTCCGGATCCAGCGGCAGCAGGGAAACCTCGTCTCCCGGACGGATGACGCCGCCCTCCAGTACTTCCGTGAATACGCCTTCGCGCGGCATGATGCAGTCTCCCATAACCTTGTATATCTCGCAGTGGCTGTGGCAGGCCTTGCCGACCTGTGTGAGCTCCAGGAGACAGCTGCCGACCCGGATTCTTGTTCCGACCGGAATGTCCTTTAAATCAAAGCCTTCAACGACCAGATTCTCTCCGAATGCTCCGAACTCTACCGCTGCGCCTTTTTTCCTGAATTCATCGATCTTCTCAAAAGAAAGCAGACTGACCTGACGGTGCCAGTGTCCGGCATGCGCATCGCCTTCGATTCCCCAGTCCGGAACCAGCTTTGCCTCGCTGACCTCCTGCTTTTGTGTTCCCTTTTTTTCACTTATGCAGATTGCAAGTACCTTACCCATTCTTCCTCTCCCAAGGCGGTTATCCGCCGATCTGAACCATCTGTTTTTCTTCTGTAACGGACTGCGGTTTCTCGAATGTATGGCTTTCCGGCTTCATGGAAACCGCCTTTTCTATTGCCCTCTTCAGCTCCTCCCTGCGTTCAGCCGGACTGAATTCCGCATCCCGCAGTATCCCGCGGAGATCCACAGAATCATTGAAGCAGAGGCACGGCTTGATGCGCCCGATTGAGGACAGGCGGATCCGGTTGCATTCGCCACAGAATTTTCCGTGGATTGCGCTGATAAAACCGACGGTACCGCGGAAACCCGGAATCTCATAATATACCGCCGGGCCGTTTCCGTGTGTCCTCGTATCCTCCTGCATGCCCGGATACTGTTTCCTGAGCAGCTCCAGCAGCTGCCGGTTGTTGATTCCCGCAGACTCCCTGCCGTAGCCGATCGGCATCATCTCTATGAAGCGCACATCAACCGGAAGCTCCTGCGCAAGTGCCGCAAGTGCCGGCCATTCGGATTCATTCAGATCCTTCTGCAGCACCGTATTCACCTTGACCTGCAAGCCGGCATCAATAGCCGCATGGATGCCGCGCAGTACGGCGGCCAGATTGTCCCGCCCGGTGATTTCCTTAAACACATCCGGTTTCAGCGTATCCAGACTGACATTTACATGCCGGAGGCCTGCTTCCTTAAGTGCGGGCAGATAATCTGCAAGCTGGACGCCGTTGGTGGTCATGGTAACCTCACGGACGCCGGGCACTTTGCCGATCTCTCCGATCAGCCACGCACAGTTGAACCTTACAAGCGGCTCGCCGCCGGTCACCTTGAATTTGGTAATGCCGAGCGGTACCGCCGTGCGGACAATCTCCAGAATTTCATCCAGCGTCAGGATCTCCGACATCGGCAGCCACTCTATTCCGTTGGGCATACAGTAGCGGCACCGCAGATTGCAGCGATCCGTAACGGAAATCCGCATATAATCAATATTTCTGCCAAAATGATCCTTCATGCTGTCCTTTCTGTCTCAGATATAGCTCAGACACGCTCCAGCAGCACATCCAGTATGCCGCCGCAGACCATGCCTTCCTTTGCTGCCGCATCATTGGTAAGATCCACATGATACAGCTGTACACCCGGCTGCTCCCCGAGGAGAAGCGCACGCGCTTCCCGCACCACCTCGGCCTCCACACAGCCTCCGCCGATGGTGCCGATAATCAGGCCGTCCGGGAGGATCAGCATCTTTGTGCCGACCTGTCGCGGTGCTGAGCCCTTGCGTGTGACAATGGTCGCAAGCACACGCCGTCCGGCCGCCGCATCCGCTGCAAGGATGCCGTCCAGGATATCCCTGGGATACCCGAAATTCCGTTTCTTCCTGTTCTTGACTTCAATAATCTCCGCCGCGATGGATACCGCAATTTCCTCCGGCGTCTCACCGCCGATGTCCAGTCCGATCGGTGTGTAAACCTCCGAGAGAACCTGCCGGTCAACGCCCTCTGCCGCAAGCTTTTCCCTGACCATCCGCACTCTCCGGCGCGACCCCATAAGCCCGATATAGGCATGCGGCTTGCCGGCTGCTATCCGGAGGCATTCCGTATCATACTGGTGTCCACGTGTCACTATTACAAAAAATGTATCCGGATCGCTGTCCAGTCTGCCGAGTGCCGTCTCGAATGTCTCACACACCACCTCATCGGCGCCTGCCTGTCTTGCATTCTCCGCGAATGACGGCCGGTCCTCAATACAGATGACACGCATTCCGATCATCTTTCCAAGTCTGATCACGGCAATGGCAACATGTCCGCCGCCCAGGACCACCAGTTTCTTTTCCTGTCCGAGCAGCTCCGCATAAACCCTGACACCGGCAATTTCAGTGATGCCGCTCTCCGCAACCGCTGCCGCCTCGGCTGCATTCGCCGCAAAGAACGCAGATTCCGCTGCCGCCTGACTGCCGTCCGCAGCTGCACAGCTGTATTTCAGCTTGTGGTCCTCGGTCAGCGCCTTCTCACCGAAATGCGGTCCGTCCAGCACCGTAAGCACATAATTTTCTGTATTCGGATGCAGTGCATCCAACTCTTCATAAAATGCATTGATCATATCAGTTACCTTTGCCGAATCCGCAGTTCGGGAATGTACATACCGGGCAGTTAAGGCACAGTCCGCCCTCCCCGAGACAGTCGATATCTTCCTTTTTAAGCAGTTCTCCGGCCATAAGACGCGGAAGCACCAGATCAAAAATTGTACGGCGCGCGTACATTACGCACCCCGGGAGACCAAGCACAGGAATATGATTCTCCCCGTAATAAGCCAGCATGAACATCGCACCCGGCAGTACCGGTGCGCCGTAGGTAACAACATCTGAAGCAACCGAACGGATGGCATAAGGTGTTTTGTCATCCGGATCGACGGACATGCCGCCTGTACAGATAACCATCTCTGCGCCTGCCTGCAGGAGTTTCCGGATCGCCGCGATTTCCATCTCCGGATCGTCGGAGCTGATCTCATGGCCGATGATTTCCGTGTCATACCCGGAAAGCTTCTCCAGAATCACCGGTGTAAAAGTATCCTCGATCCTGTGGAAATAAACTTCGTTTCCGGTCGTCACGATACCGACCTTTTTATGCCGGAACGGAAGCAGCGTGAAAATCGGCGCGCCTGCAGCCGCTTCCCTCGCTTTTTCCATCTTTTCCTTCTCTATGATAAGCGGTATGATCCGGGTACCGGCAAGCTTATCGCCGGCTTTTACCGGGAAATTGCCGTGACGGGATGCAATCATCATTTCTCCCAGAGAATTGATGACACGGAGACGTCTGCGGTCCACCTTTAAAAGTCCGTCGCAGTCTGCAATCAGTTCAACCTTGCCTTCTTTGATTTCCGAAGGATGCATATGCTCACTTCTGCAGAGATCATAAAGCACCATTGCCGCATCATTCTCATGCATCATCTTCTCATTCACTTCCCAGATGTAGATATGATCCTTACCTACAGAAAGCAGAACCGGCACATCCTCCTCTGTGATGATATGTCCCTTCCGGAAAACCGGTCCCTTTTTTACATCCTTTATAATCTGCGTAATATCGTGGCAGAGCATCTGCCCTACCGCATCCTCTGTTCTCATCAGTTTCATAGCTTATCCCCATCTTATAAATACAGATTTCTTTTAATTCCGCTTATCCAGGTCAGACCCCGGCTTTCATTCATCCCGCAGGAGCAGCTTCCCGTCATGGAAAATCTCATTGTAAAGGTCAAGCGCTGCCGCATTGACTCTCTGGCTGAACTCCTCATAAAGCCGGATCAGCTCAAGCCCCTTTTCGGAAACAGAAGCTGCACCGCCATTCCTGCCGCCCGGATAGCGGAGGACGATCGGATACCCCAGCTCCTCCTCACAGGTATGGATGATGGTCCATGCCTTGCTGTAGGACATTCCGGTTTTCTCGCAGGCCTCTCTCACGCTTCCGAGCGTATCTATCTGTTTCAGCAGCGTGACAACCCCGGGGCCAAAGAACGGCCGCTCTCTGGACAGCCTGACCTTCAGTTCCGGCCGCATCAGCTTTTTGTTGTGTGCATCAATCAGCTTCCGATAATCCGCCTCCGACACTGCACCCATAAAAGCACCCTGATCGGATACCTCCACATAGGAAACCCGGCCTGACGGCAGCGCCTCAAAGGCACCGCGCATACCCCGGCCGCCGCGGTAGGCAAAAATCTCCGGCAGAACCTCTCTGCTGAAAAGAAGCGGATGTCCCAGCCTGCCTGCGCAGAAAGGCACGACGACAGAAGCATCCTGCCGCATCATGGCGCGCACCGTATCTGCCGTAAAAAACGGCACATCAACCGGACAAAAGAAAATGCGGTCGCAACGTCTCGAAAGATAGCCAAGTCCGAGTACCGCAGATGCAAATTTATCCGAGGACGCATAATTTTCATTTTTCAGGAAAGTGACGCCGCGGCTCTTTAAATTTTTCTCAAGCTCCGCCGCCTCTGCGCCGGTAACAAGGACAATATCCTCCACACCGGCACTGCGGAAATTGATAATCACACGTTCCGCAAGTCCCAGCTCGCCGTCCTCCATCCGCTCCAGATACTGCTCCATCCGGGACGAGATCCCCGTCGCTATTATTACAGCACCATAATTCATGATTGCCTCACCGGATCTGATTAATTTTTTGAATTTGTTGAAATATCTAATTTATTTTCATAGTATAGCAGAGTACAGCCGAGAATGGAACCCATCCGGTCGAATTATTTTAAAAAAACATTCCATGCGCAGAAAAAAAGCAGAATTGCTTCTGCTCTGTAAACAGATTTCCGAACAGATTTCTGCGTGGTTCAGAAATAAAGATCCAGCGGAATCTGCCGGAAATGAACCTTCCCGCTGCCTTCCTTTGTCAGAATGCAGGTATGGGTAAAACCTGCCGCAGCAGCCTGCTGCGCCGCCTCTCTCAT
>CAZPEW010000046.1:0-2979 GCA_964585695.1 uncultured Lachnospiraceae bacterium | reverse complement strand
ACCGGCTGCAAGCTTTTCCTTCTGGTGGGCATCCGTATTGATGATGATCTCCCCGCCGAAGTCATGCAGTGCCTTTAACAGCCGGCTGTTCGGATAGAACTGCTTTTTCCGGCCGCGGTTTACAGCGCCGCAGTTGATTTCCAGCGGCACCCCTTCCGAGACAAGGTACTCCATGGCATCCATCGCCGGTCTGTAATAGGCAGGATTCTCCTCGTCCAGGAAATGAAGCGAATCATTAAAGCGTGTCACCAGATCAAAATGGCCGGCAAAGGTACAGTGCAGGCGATCGTAGACCTTCGCCTCAAAATCATAATAGGCAGCCGACAGCTTATAATAATCTCCCCCGAAATATGTCTCCGCAAGTTTCCGGAGGTTTGCCTCCGTACTGTCGACAGACATCCATTCGCCGTCAAGCGGCGGCACATCCAGGAAATGCGTGGAACCGATCAGATACTCGGCACCTTCACCCTCCCGCGGATCATAAATGTTGTCAAGTTCAATTCCGCACAGGATCTCGATTTTATCAGCATAAGCCGCCTGCAGACGCCTGATTTCACGCAAATAGGCCGGACGGTCCATGTGGATATCCGGATCCATATGTCCGGAAAACCCGAGGTGCCTGAAACCGAGGCGGATCGCCTGCTGCACCATATCCTCGGCAGTATCGGCACCGTCACAGAAACGTGTATGCGTATGAAAGTTTCCCGGTAAGCTCATCTTCCCCCCTCAGTCCTGATCAGACGCCATTTTCTCCTGCTTCACCTTATGGTCAATGACATGGCGGCCGGCAAGCTCTGTACGGATATCCTCCGGTGTGATGCCGTTTTCAACCATAAGTACCATGACATGATAGGCAAGATCGGAAATCTCATAAATGGTTTCCTTCCTGTCCTGATCCTTTGCAGCGATAATCACCTCGGTGCATTCCTCCCCGACCTTCTTTAAAATCTTATCCAGACCCTTGTCAAAAAGGTAGGTTGTATAGGAGCCTTCCGGCATCTTTTCTTTACGGTCCTGCAGCAGTGCATACAAGGTATCCATTGTAAAGTCGTGTCCGCTGTTCATTTCATTCTGCGCTTGCTTCATCTCATTCTGTCCGTTGTTTTCCATTGATCATTGCCCTCTCTTTTTCTGATTTCACTCTGCCCTGTACGGAAACTCCTGCCGCAGATCCGTATCAAAGCAGGAATCATGTCCCAGATGACATGCCGGTCCGTCCTTATTGACCTGTACAAGGATCGCGTCTGCATCGCAGTCCGCCTCCATCGTTACGATATGCTGATAGTTTCCGGAGGTCTCCCCCTTGAGCCACAGCTCCTGCCGGGATCTTGAATAGAAACAGGTAAGTCCGCGCTGCAGACTGATCTCCATTGATTCCCGGTTCATATATGCAAGGGTAAGTACGCGTTTTGTCGTATAGTCCTGTACAATGCACGGTACCAGTCCCCGGCTGTCAAATTTCACTTTGTCAATGTCGAATGCCATCTGTCCCTCCGATCCGTACCGGTATATCATTCTTACGGAGCTCCTGCTTGAGATCTGCAATGGAAACCTCGCCGAAATGGAATATGCTTGCCGCAAGTCCCGCGGAAATATCCGGGATTTCCCGGAACAGCGTAACAAAATCCGCAATGGAGCCTGCACCGCCGGAAGCAATGACCGGTACTCTGACCGCTGCATTGACTGCCCGGAGCATCTCCAGATCAAAACCCTCCCTGACGCCGTCTGTATCGATAGAGTTGAGCACAACCTCTCCTGCACCGCGTCCGACGCCCTCTCTGATCCAGTCAACCGCATCCCTGCCGGTATCGACCCTTCCGCCGTTCAGGAAAACATGGTAGCTTCCGTCCACGCGTTTTGCATCCACAGAGAGCACCACACACTGGTTCCCGTATTTCTCAGCCGCCGCACCGATCAGTTCCGGATTCCGGATCGCGCCGGAATTCACCGAGACCTTATCGGCACCGCAGTTCAGCACACGGTCAAAGTCCTCCACGGTATTGATACCGCCGCCGACCGTAAGCGGGATAAAGATTTCCGATGCAACCCTTTTAAGCACATCGGTAAAAAGCTTCCTCCCCTCAAAGGAGGCCGTAATATCATAAAACACCAGCTCGTCCGCGCCGGCATCCGAATAATACCTGCCGAGCTGCACCGGATCCGACACATCCTTGAGGCCCTCAAAATTCACACCCTTTACCACTCTGCCGTCCCGCACATCCAGACACGGAATGATTCGCTTCGTAATCATCTGCTTACCTTTCCTTTACAATCGCAATCGCTTTTTCCAGTTCAACCGCACCAGTATACATCGCCTTGCCGAGGATTGCCCCATAGAGGTTCATTTCCTTCAGCCGCCGCAGATCATCATAGGAAGAAATCCCGCCGGATGCCGTTATCTGTATGCCCTTAAGTCCCGAGAGCCGCTCATAAAGCAGGAGATTTGTGCCCTGCATCGCACCGTCTTTTGCGATATCGGTTACGATTGCCGTCCCCACACCCATTTCACAGAGCTTCCGGAGGAAATCGAACATATCCACATCCAGCACCTCAAGCCAGCCCTTGACACAGACCCGGCCGTCCTTTGCATCCACGCCGACCGCAATCTGACTGCCGAACCTCTCCAGCGCTTCCCGGAGAAAAGCCTCATCTGTCACTGCCTTTGTCCCGAGGATCACACGTGCCGCACCGGCAGAAAGATAGCGGTCAATGGTCTCCATGCTCCGGATTCCCCCGCCGATCTCCACCTTAAGCTTCGTCTCCCTGCAGATATCCTGCACAGCGGAAAAGTTTGCTGCCGAGCCGTCCTTTGCCCCCTGCAGATCCACAAGGTGGAGCCATTCGCAGCCCTTGCTCTCTATCTCCCGCGCCGTACCTGCCGGATCCTCCGAGTAGACTGTCATCCTGCTGTAATCTCCCTTTACCAGACGGACGACCTTTCTGTCATATAAATCAATTGCCGGAAATAATAGCAATGCC
>CAZPEW010000045.1:0-13247 GCA_964585695.1 uncultured Lachnospiraceae bacterium | reverse complement strand
TTTCTCGTCCTGGAGGATGCTTCTTCAACCATTACTGCAGCAGCAGCGCAGTCTGCACACATCAATAACTTCCTGGGAATCAATCTTTCAACAGCCCCGATTGCGATGGGCTATATTCCTAATATCTACTGGCTGATCCCGATTCTTGCAGGACTTACCCAGTGGATTTCCACCAAGATGATGTCGACACAGACGCAGGGTGCAGCGGCTTCGAATGATCAGTCCGCACAGATGATGAACAGCATGACACTGATGATGCCTCTGATGTCTGTATGGTTCTGTTTCACATTCGCATCCGGCATCGGCCTTTACTGGATAGCTTCTTCTGTTATGGTTATCATCCAGCAGTTTTTCCTTAACAGTCATTTTGCAAAGGTATCGAATGAAGAGTTCCTGCAGCAGGCAATGGAAAAGGCAAATGCAAAGAGAGCAAAGAAAGGTCTTCCTCCGATTGATGAGAAATCTGTACAGAAGAAAATCGAGAAGCTCCAGGAACAGAGCAAGGTTGTAGAGTCAGGAAGAATGGATGTTATTGCCAGACAGAACATGAAAACAAAAGAATCTACTGATTACTACAATAAGAATGCCAAGCCGGGCAGTCTTGCTTCCAAGGCCAGCATGGTTCAGATGTACAACGAGAAACATGATAATAAAAACAAGAATGTAAGTACAGCCACTACCAGCAATACCGCAGATGTAAATGCAGCAGGCGGCAATACTGAAAACAGCAGCATTGATCATAAGTAAGGTGACAAGATGAATAAGATAAGAGTTTCAGCAAAGACACAGAGTGAAGCAATCACTAAAGCTTTAATTCAGCTGAGCACAACATCTGACAGGCTGGATTACAAAGTACTTGCACAGGGATCCGCAGGACTTTTCGGAATCGGGGCAAAGCCATGGATCATCGAAGCATCCGTCAGGGAGGGCTCTGATGACATTGAGAAGCTTGAAAAGGAAATCAAGAATATTGCAGCAGGGAAAGTCAGTACAGGTGATATAAAGGAAACGGCAAAACCATCGGCAGAAGCTGCGGCTGTAAAACCGGCAGTGCCAAAGACCGATACATCAGAAAAAATGCCTGAAAACCAGCAGGCCAAAAAGCCGGATGCAAAGAGCGCTGCTGAGGAAAATGTCATAAAGACATCTGCTGAACATCCGGTACAGACTGAAGCTGCAGAGAGATCGTTTCATTCGGAGCATCAGGAAAGAAGACCAAGGAAGGATTTCGGCCGTGGTGATCACAGGAAATTTTCCAAGGGCGGCTATCATGATGCCAACGTAACAGCACCGGCAGAATCTGCAGAGCCGGTCAAAAAGCATGAAATTAAACCTGTCTCTGAGGAGGAAGCCAAAGAATCACAGGCCAAGGCAGAGGAGTTTATAACATCCGTACTGAAGGGTATGAATATGGATGTGAATCTCAGCTCCAGCTTTGATCATGAAACAAATGAACTTCTCCTTAATATGGAAGGTCCGGATATGGGAATCATGATCGGCAAAAGAGGACAGACATTGGATTCTCTTCAGTACCTTGCATCTCTTGTTGTCAACAGAGAGCATAAAGATGATTACATCCGTGTAAAGCTGGACACAGAGGACTACCGTAAAAGACGTGAATCAACACTCCGCAATCTTGCAAGAAATATTGCCTATAAGGTAAAGAGAACAAGGAAACCGGTAGCACTTGAGCCGATGAACCCGTATGAGAGAAGAATTATTCACTCAGCGCTTCAGGGAGACCGTTTCGTGACAACGAAGTCTGAGGGAGAAGAGCCATTCAGACATGTGATTATTTTCCTGAAGAAGTAAATAACGGTAAAATATAAACTATCCGCTGGTTTGCAACCAGCGGATTCATTTATATCAAGATATGATACAGGCAAAAACTATAGTTTAACGGAAATGAGGATAAAATGATCACGGATACAATTTGCGCTTTGGCAACAGCTGCAGCGGAATCCGGAATCGGAATTATACGAATGAGCGGCAGCCAGGCAGTTGAGATTGCTTCTGCATTTGTAAAAACGGCACATGGAAACAAGCTGGATATATCAGAGTCACACAAAATCCGCTATGGTTTTGTTTATGATGAAGGTAAAATTCTGGATGAAGTGCTTGTTATGACGATGCGGGCGCCGAAATCTTATACCGGCGAGGATACAGTTGAGATAAACTGCCATGGCGGCGTTCTTATGATGCGGCGGATTCTGGAAACCGCAATCCGTCACGGAGCCAGACTGGCAGAACCGGGAGAATTTACAAAACGTGCATTTCTGAACGGCAGAATTGATCTTTCAGAAGCTGAAGCGGTCGGAGATATCATTACATCCAAAAATGATTATGCGCTTAAAGCATCTGTTTCCCAGCTGCGAGGGTCCGTATCAGAAAAAATCCGGAAATACCGTGCTGTGATACTGGAGGATGATGCATTTATCGAGGCGGCTTTGGATGATCCGGAGCACATCAGTCTTGATGGATTTGCAGTAGAATTAAGAAAGCATACAGAGGAAATCCTCCAAGGCATTGAACATCTGATCACAACGGCAGAAGACGGAAAAATTATCCGTGAAGGAATCAAAACTGTTATTGTAGGTAAGCCGAATGCGGGGAAATCCTCACTTCTTAATGTGCTGGTAGGGGAAGAACGTGCCATTGTAACGGATATTGCAGGAACAACCAGAGATACACTGGAGGAAAATATCAATCTTTCCGGTGTAAGTCTCTCCATCGTTGATACAGCAGGAATCCGGGATACCAGTGACAAGGTTGAAAAAATCGGTGTGGAGAGAGCTCTGAAAGCAGCGGAGCATGCAGATCTTATTATTTATGTAGTAGATGCTTCTGTACCGCTGGATGCTTCTGATGAACAGATTATCCGGTTCATACAGGGCAGAAAATGCATAGTGCTGATGAATAAATCAGACCTCAAGTCTCTGGTATCGGGAGAGGAACTGGAAAAGAAAACCGGGTCATGCGTGCTCTCTGTATCGGCAAAAAACCAGTCCGGTATAGAAGAACTAGAAAAAACCATCAGGGAAATGTTTTTCCGCAATGAACTCAGATTCAATGATGAGGTCATCATAACGAGTGAAAGACATAAGGCGCTTCTGATTGCTGCGCGTGAAGCTTTAAAGCAGGTTCTCATATCTGTTGAAAACCGGATGCCGGAGGATTTCTTTACAATTGATCTGATGCAGGCCTATGAGCAGCTTGGGTATATCCTTGGCGAGGAAGTCTCGGAAGACCTTGTCAATGAAATATTCAGTAAGTTTTGTATGGGAAAGTAACACTTTATACTTTCAAACAACTGTTAAACAAAAATTGATTTATATATCTAGATAATAAGATATATAAATCAGCAAAATATTTAGGAGATAATGCGAATGTCTAGTGTAGTTGAGGAAACCTATGATGTTGTTGTAGTCGGAGCAGGGCATGCCGGATGTGAGGCAGCGCTTGCCGCTGCAAGACTGGGCCTTGAAACAATTGTTTTTACAGTAAGCGTAGATAGTATCGCATTGATGCCATGCAATCCGAATATAGGCGGAACCTCAAAGGGGCACCTTGTCAGAGAACTGGATGCGCTTGGCGGACAGATGGGGAAAAACATTGATAAAACTTTCATCCAGTCAAAAATGCTGAACAAATCAAAGGGACCGGCTGTTCATTCACTCCGTGCGCAGGCTGACAAGCAGGCTTATACAAGAGAAATGCGCAGAACTATGGAGAATCAGGAACATCTGCATATCAGACAGGCCGAAGTAGCAGAGCTGATAACAGAACAGGGTAAGGGAGAGAAGAAAATCATCCGCGGCGTTAAAACCTGCTCCGGAGCAGTATACCATGCGAAAGCAGTTGTTCTCTGTACAGGTGTTTATCTCAATTCAAGGTGCATATTCGGGGATGTCTCTGAGTACACCGGTCCGAATGGACTCAGGAGAGCTACACATTTAACGGATTCTCTGATTGAAAATGGTATAAGAATGTTCCGGTTTAAAACAGGTACTCCGGCAAGAGTGGATGGCCGAAGTCTGAATTATTCAGAGATGGAGGTTCAGAGAGGGGATATTCCGGTTATTCCGTTTTCTTTTTCCACAGATTTCCACAAAGTACAGAAAGAGCAGGTGGATTGTTATCTCGTTTATACCAATGAAGAAACACATGATATCATACGGGAAAATATCGACAGATCACCTATGTATAATGGAAATATAAAGGGAACCGGCCCGCGCTATTGTCCTTCTATAGAGGATAAGGTAATGAAGTTCCCGGAAAAAAACCGCCATCAGATTTTTGTGGAACCCGAAGGTCTGTATACCAATGAAATGTATTTGTCCGGCATGTCGTCATCACTGCCGGAAGACGTGCAGTACAGAATGTATAAGACGATGAAAGGATTTGAAAATGTCAGAATCGTCAGAAATGCATATGCCATTGAATATGACTGCATTGATTCGCTGCAGCTGAAGAGCAATCTGGAGTTCATGAATATTGACGGACTTTTTGCAGGAGGACAGTTTAATGGTTCCAGCGGATATGAAGAGGCTGCTGTTCAGGGTTTTATGGCAGGTGTAAATGCCGCTATGCAGTGTCTTGACAGAAAATCAGTTGTTCTGGACCGTTCAGAAGCATATATAGGCGTGCTGATTGATGACCTGGTTACAAAAGAAAATCATGAGCCATATCGTATGATGACAAGCCGCGCAGAATACAGATTGCTTCTGAGACAGGATAATGCAGATCTCAGACTGCGGAAAACCGGTCATGAGATCGGACTGGTAAGCGACGAAGAATATGAAAAGACAAGAATCAAGGAACAGCAGATTAAAACAGAAATTGAACGTATACGGAAGACCTATGCCGGCGCTAATGAAGAAGTGAATGATTTCATGGAGAAACATGGATCGGCTGCACTTATAACAGGTGCATCTATCGCAGAATTATGCAAACGACCAGAGCTGGATTATGAACTGCTTGCAGAAATTGATCCGGAGAGACCGGAGCTCCCCTACAGTGTAAGGGAAGAAGTTGGAATTGAAATCAAGTATGAGGGATATATTAAAAGACAGCTGCAGCAGGTCGAAGCTTTTAAAAAGCTTGAAAATAAAAAAATTCCTGAAAACATTGACTATGAGGAAATCAGGAATCTGCGAATTGAAGCCAAGCAGAAGCTGGGGAAAATCCGTCCGGAAAATATCGGGATGGCATCCAGAATCAGTGGCGTAAGCCCGGCAGATATTTCTGTTCTCCTGGTTTATCTGGAACAGAGAAACAGACAGAAATGAGGAGAAAATGACTGAGACCTTTAAACATCAACGTGTGCAGGAAAGCAGTGCATTAGGAATGACACTGACGGATCGGCAGCAGGAGCAGCTTTTTACTTATTATGAAATGCTTGCTGAAACAAATAAGGTAATGAATCTGACTGCAATCACAGAAGAATCAGATGTAGTAACAAAGCATTTTATTGACAGCCTTGCAATTGTCAAAGCTGTCGCGGAAGCAGATGTTTCACGTGAAACATTTAATGAGGCAATGAAAAAGGCATTTGAGGGGAAGAAACTGATTGATGTAGGAACTGGCGCAGGATTTCCAGGACTTGTATTAAAGATAGCATTTCCTGAGCTGAATGTTGTTCTTACAGATTCGCTCATGAAAAGGCTGAATTTTTTGAATGCCGTTATTGAGAAACTGGGATTAAAGGGTGTAAAAACAATTCACGGAAGGGCAGAAGACCTGGGACATGATAAGAGCCTGCGGCAGAAGTTTGACTACTCTGTATCCAGAGCTGTCGCAAATTTATCAACACTTTCCGAATATGACCTGCCATTTGCAAGAGTAAATGGATTGTTTATAGCTTATAAATCAGATGCAATTACTGATGAACTGAAGTTGGCAGAAAAGGCAATCGCTGTGCTTGGCGGAGAAGTAAGCGCAAAGATTGAATATATGCTGCCCGGATCAGAAATAGGAAGATCACTGATCGTTGTCAGGAAAGTGAGAGAAACATCTAATAAGTATCCGAGGAAAGCGGGCACACCTGCAAAGGAACCATTACAGTGAAAAACAGAATAAGAATCATAAGCAACCTGCTTTTGCTGCTGACAGCCCTGATCTGGGGTGCTGCATTTGTTGCGCAGAGTGTGGGGATGAAATATGTCGGCCCCTGGACTTTTGTGTTTTCGAGATTTCTGATTGCCGGCATCCTGCTGATTCCGGTTGTAAAATTCAGTAAACCTATTTATGAATCCTCAAATCCCTCTGACTGCGATGTAACGGCGGGTAATTTAACAGACAGCATAGGAAATATGAGTAGAAAGAAAAAATTGCAAAAAGTAAGAGAAGCTGTTATTGCCGGTATAAGCTGCGGCTTTTTCCTTGGTACGGCAAGTATACTGCAGCAGATCGGAATCCAATACACTACAGTCGGAAAAGCAGGTTTCAATACCGCACTGTACGTTATCAAAGTGCATAAGATAGGACTTCTGCTTGGTAAGAAAATTCCAGGCAGAGTATGGGCGGGAGCGGTTCTGGCAATCTCCGGATTCTATCTTCTCTGTATGAAAGGATCATTCCGGATAGAAATGGGAGACGCACTGATACTTGGATGTGCAATTCTGTTTTCTTTTCAGATTATGTGTGTTGACTACTTCAGCAGCCGCTGTAATCCCGTAATGATTTCATGTGTGCAGTTTTTTATGGCATCTTTTGTAGGCCTGATCGGAATGCTTATATTTGAAAATATTAATCTGCAGAATATTCTTGACGCTGCAGCACCTATTTTATATGCAGGCGTTATGTCCAGTGCAGTAGGTTATACTTTACAAATTGTTGCTCAGAAAAATACCGATCCTGCAATTGCTTCACTAATCATGAGCCTCGAATCAGTTTTCTCAGCACTTGCTGGTTGGCTGATTCTGCATCAGCATTTAAGCAGCAGAGAACTGTACGGCTGCACGCTGGTATTTGCAGCGGTGATCATAGCACAGCTTCCGCTTTCTGAGATCTTTCTTAAAGATAAAAAGTAGAAGCATCCGCATAAGCATTTGAATGCATACATCCTGCAATTTACTTTACGAATAAATATCAGTCCATAGAAAAGTTTACAGATGTACTATATTAAAATGGGTATGTATCTTGAAATTTGAGGTACGTATCCATTTTCATTCGTTGACACATCTATATACTTAGAGTAAAATACATTGGACATGGGTAAATGTTTCAGACAGTATTCATATAGATGATTTATCTGTGCATGAATCAAACAAGCTCAGATATGTAAAACTTCTGGTATATACGTAGTTTTGAAAAGACATCTGTAGTTTTGAAAAGATAACCGGAGTTATGAAAAGACAAAATGTTTCACGTGAAACATTTTGATTCTGTCAACAGGCACAGATCGGACCAGAGCATAGGGGAGAATATGGGTAGAATTATAGCAATTACAAATCAAAAAGGCGGTGTAGGCAAAACAACGACTGCTATCAATCTGTCTGCAACGCTTGCGGAAGCAAAACAGAAAGTTCTTCTGGTGGATTTCGATCCCCAGGGAAATGCAACAAGCGGATTTGGTATTGAGGATGATGAAGTAAAGCACACTATTTATGATGCCATTACAGGTGAGTGCAGTATAGCAGAAACAATTCTTGAGGATGTGATGGAGAATCTGGATCTGATCCCTGCAGATATGAATCTTGCTGCTACAGATGTGGAGTTTGTCGATCTGGAAAGAAAAAATTACATTTTGAAGGATCTGCTGGCTTCTTATAAGAGCCAGTATAATTATATTCTGATTGATTGTCCTCCAAGCCTGGGAACGATTACGGTGAATGCACTGACAGCTGCTGATTCTGTGATTATTCCGATCCAGTGTGAGTATTATGCATTGGAGGGATTGAATCAGGTATTGAATACCATCAGCATTGTCCAGGGAAATCTGAATCCAGCACTTGTAATGGAGGGAATTGTGTTTACAATGTATGACAGCAGAAATAAGCTGTCACAGGAGGTGGTTGATACTGTTAAGCAGAATTTCCAGGGGAATATTTATGAAACGGTTATACCCAGAAATGTTCGTCTTGCAGAGGCACCGAGCCATGGTGTGCCGATTACACTGTATGAATCATCATCATCGGGGGCTGAGAGCTATCGTAAACTGGCTGCAGAGGTTATGAGCAAGGGGGATGAATTATATGGCTAAGAGAGGGCTTGGGAAAGGGCTTGACAGTATTTTTGGAACATCGGTTAAAAAGCCGGAACACGCAATGACTTATAAGACAGTTGCAGATACTTTAAGAGAAAATGCTCTTAAAAAAGCGAATGCCGCAAATGAAAATCAGAGGCCGGCTTCTTCTGATCAGGGTATGAATCCTTCTGCAGCAGAATCATCATCTAGAGGATTTACTACAGTTTCCGAAACAGTGCCTTACGCAGGCGCAGAACCGGCTGCACCGGTTCTGACAGAATCTGCACTATCTGCGGTGCAAGATGAAGAATTCACCCACGGATCCGGCGGAGAGGTGACGGATGTTGCAGAGAATGGCAGAGCTGCGGCTGAAGGAAATAATGAACAGAATGCAGCAGGGGCACCTGTAGCAGAAGCACTCAGAAACGGCAGCTATCATGAGGACGGAACAAAGCTCCTTAAAATAAGTATGATACAGCCGAATCTGGGACAGCCGAGAAAGAATTTTGATGAAACAGAGCTGCAGGAGCTTGCAGATTCCATCCGGGAATATGGTATTATCCAGCCGCTGATTGTTAAGAAACAGGGACCGCTTTATGAAATTATTGCGGGTGAGCGCCGCTGGAGAGCAGCGCGTATTGCAGGCCTTAAAGAAGTTCCTGTTATTGTCCGGGATATAGATGAAAGAACCGGACGTGAAATTGCAATTATTGAGAATATTCAGAGAAGCGACCTGAATGCAGTAGAAGAAGCGCTTGCTTACCAGAGTCTTATTACAGAGTATGGTCTGACGCAGGAAGAGGTTGCGGATAAGGTTGCCAAGAAGCGCTCGACTGTAACAAACAGTCTGCGAATTCTTAAACTGGAGCCGGATCTCCTTGACATGCTGCGGGAAGGTAAGATCACGCAGGGACATGCAAGAGCGCTGCTTTCCATTGAGGACAGCAGCCTGCGGAGGAAAATCGCAGAGAAGTGCGCCAAGGAGAATCTGAGCGTACGTGAAATCGAAACACTGGTCAAGCTTGACAAGCTTGCAAGAGAGAAAAAAGAAAAGAAAAACTCTGTTGAAGGTGAGGAAATGAAACGCCTGAAGACGATCTATAAAGATCTGGAGCGTCAGATGAAATCAAGTTTAGGAACCAAGGTGAGTATTGTTCCTAAGAACAAGGACAGAGGTCTTCTGGAGATAGAATATTATTCACAGGATGATCTTGACAGGATTTTCCTGATTCTTAAATCCGGTAAATAAAAAGGAAAAAGGAACGGTATATGATAACTACAGAAAATATAATGCTGGCGGCTGTCGGAGGTTCACTTCTGATCGGACTGATTTCTCTGATTCTTGCTGTCCGCGCGAATGCGAAATACAAGCGGCTGTATCGCCAGTATGATTACTTCATGCGCGGCAAGGATGCAGAAACACTGGAGGACTATTTTGTAGAACTCCAGAAACATGTGGAAGCACTGGAGGATGAGGATAAAAAGAACAAGGAAGTCCTGCGGGTGCTGAACAGAAATGTGCGCGCGTCTTTCCAGAAATTCGGACTGATCAAATATAATGCGTACGGCGGAATGGGCGGAAACATGTCATTCGCGATTGCCATGCTGGATTATACCAATACCGGCTTCGTCATCAACTCAGTGCATTCGAGAGAAGGTTGTTTCCTCTATATTAAAGACGTAGATGCAGGCACAACAGCAGTGGAACTTGGGGCTGAAGAAAAACTGGCGCTTGAGCAGGCACTGGGATATCGGGAGAAAGAACAGCAGCAGTGAAAAAACAGACAAAAAACAAACTTATAAGGTTTCTTGTAATGGGCGGCATTTTCCTTGCCGCTCTCATTGTATACTTTGTGATTTCCTATAATTCGATGGAGAAATCCAATACAGTGTATGCTGCCATGGATGAGCCGTCTATGCCGGTGGTGTTTGTAAACAGCAATGGGCTTCTGATGAATCCTATGCATGCATATGTGCAGGATATGGGAAACAAGGCGGCAAGAGACTGTATCACCGTACTTCCGGAGGACAGGAAGCTGCAGCTGGTTGTCAATGAATATGACAATATGGTTGCGAATGCACAGTATGAGATCCGTTCGCTGGATCTCGGCCATCTTATTGAAAATGGTTCGGTTGATCAGATCAGCAGGGCAAATGGGCAGGCAGATATTATATTGCCGATCCAGAATCTGATTAAAAAGGATCAGGAGTATCTCCTGAAAATCACTTTGAATACCGGTGAGAAAAGTCTGAATTATTATACCAGAATCCTGTGGACAGATAAGAATTATTCTCTGCAGATGCTGCAGCTGGCCATGGATTTTACGCAGAAGACCTTTGATAAAAATGCGGCGAGGAATCTTGCGGTTTATCTTGAGAGTGATGATACCGGTGATAATTCGACGCTCGGACATGTGAACCTGCATTCGAGTTTCAGTCAGATTACCTGGGGAAATACAGGGATGCAGCCGTCCGGCACCTATTATGTTACGCTGAAAGAATGCTCTGGCGTGATGGGAGAGGTTCAGATTGATTATGAGTCATTCATGTCCGGTTCTGATGCGGAAAAAGCAGTATTCCACAATGAAGATAATTACGTGCTCCGTTATGATCCGCAGCGTATTTACATGATGGATTTTGACAGGGTGACCAATGAGATTTTTGACGGCAGCAGTGCGCGGTTTGCCGGGAAAAAGGCGCTGCTTGGCATTGCTTCTGATGATAGTATCAGCACCATGCAGTCTCCTTCCAAGGAGTTTATTGCGTTTAAAACGGATCAGATGCTGCTCCGTTATGATCAGGATCATGGCGGGTGTGTGAGTCTTTTCAGCTATCGCTCTGCGCTGGATGACGGAATCAGAGCGAACTATTCCGCACATGACATGAAGATACTCTCGGTTAAAGACAACGGTGATGTGGATTTCCTGGTTTACGGTTATATCAACCGCGGACTTCATGAGGGATATAACGGAATTGTTTATTATACTTATGACAATTCGGAAAATACCGTAACGGAAAATTTCTTTATTGCCTTGCCGGATGTATATGAAAAAATCAAATATAATCTGGATAAACTGTCTTATCTGAGCGACAGCAATATGCTTTACTTTTATTATGGCGGAACGGTGTACGGTATTGATACCAACAGCCTGGAAGTTGTTACGGTTGCCTCCGGACTTGAAGACGCGGAATTTGCAGCTTCGCAGGACGGGCGGTATATTGCATGCCAGAGCGGGGATGCGGCAGATATTTATCATTCGGAGGGAATCAATATGATTGATCTCTCGGATGATACCAGCAGCAGTATTGCGCTGGACGGCAGGTATGTCCGGATTTTCGGGTTTATCGGGCAGGATCTGATATTCGGGAGCGCTCTGAAGGAACAGTCAGCCACATACACACTCTCGCATGAAATACCGGTTTCGGAAATCAGGATTGTGGGACCGGAACAGGATGTTAAAACCAGTTATACAAAAGAAGGACTGCTGTTCAGCAATATAAGCATTAAGTCAGGACGGATACATTTTGATGAACTTACCTTGTCCGGAAAGCAGTATGCGGCGGCAGGCGAGGATACGATTGTCTGCAATAAAAAGACGGATGCAGAGAATGCAGCTTCTCTTGGAAACTTTGCAGATAAAGAGAAGCAGAAATGCTGGTATATAGAGATCAAGGATGTCGGAACCAAAAAAACTTCCACGAATGCACCGAAGCATTTTTCTGTGGAGAAGGCTTCCAATATTGATCTCAGCTTAGGAAAGGAAAATAAAAAGAGCGACTGGTTCAATGCATATTCATATGGGCATTTCCGCGGCAAGACGCGGACACTGCGGGAGAGTTATGACCTGGTAGGCGGTCAGAACGGCTATGTGACGGATGAAAATCAGCAGATCCTTTGGAACAGAATAGACAAGGAAACAGTAAAGATCATCGATGCGCCGATGGATCATGCAGAGGCGCTGATCCAGAAACTTCCGGAGCTTACGACCATGAACCGCTATGACAGTTTCATCATGCTGAATGCCGAGGGAATTGACCTGAACAGCATGCTGTATTATGTCGGCAAGGGAATCCCGATTGTTGCATATTCCGCAACGGGTTATGATCTGATTTATGGTTATGATCAGTTCAACATACATCTCCTGGATCCGGCTACGCAGAAACCGCGGCTGATGGGCAAAGCGGATGCCGAGGCATTTTATAAAGCAGCAGGGTATCGTTTTGCTGCGGCAGTTCCTGCAGCCGGCTGATCATAAAGAAAACATGCAGATAAAAAATCTGCAGACTGAAAAAGTTCAAAGATAACAGGAATCTGCAGAAAAAAAGTCTCTGTCTCACAGTTTAAAATCTGTGTGAGACAGAGACTTTTTGCTGCACTGGGCAGGTTCATTTTTAGAAAGTCAGGCGCCGGTAACGGCACCTGAAACGGCGGCAAAGAACCGGACCAACGCTGTAATGCGGACAAGGTCCCGCAGAGACTAGGGCTGCAGCAGATCACTTAATGCTGCGAACTGACTCAGTGTGAGCGCCTCTCCGCGTATGGTTTCGCTTAAGTGCAGAGTATTCAGCGCCTGCAGTGTTTGATCTTTAGGTATGTCGAGTCCGCCGGATAAGGAATTCAGCAGGGTCTTGCGCCGCTGTCCGAAAGCTGCTTTTATGACTTTGAACATAAAAGATGGATCCTTGCAGCTGACAGGCGGCTCGGAGAAACGCAGCAGACGGATTACGGCAGAGCCGACATTCGGGCGCGGAATAAAGCAGTTTGCGGGAACCAGCTGCACAATCTGAGGATCAGAGTAGTACTGGACTGCAAGGGAGAGTGCACCATAGTCCTTGCTGCCGGGACCGGACTGCATGCGGTCGGCAACTTCCTTCTGCACCATGACAGTAATGCTTTTGATGGCAGCTTTGCTTTCAAAGAGGCCCATAATAATCGGCGTGGTAATGTAATAAGGCAGATTTGCAACTACCTTAACTGGTTTGCCGCTGTTGTAGGTCATGATGACTTCATTTAGATCAAGCTTGAGGACATCTGCATGGATAATTGTCACATTGGAAT
>CAZPEW010000044.1:0-13493 GCA_964585695.1 uncultured Lachnospiraceae bacterium | reverse complement strand
GCTCTACAAGATTGGCGTCAGCTTCGACAGCAAGAGCAGAGGGGTGAAGGAGTATAAGATTGAAGGCAGAAAGAAGGTTTGATCATAAGATTGCTCGTTGACTATGGAAACTATAAAATTTGAGAACGTGGACAACCAAGCATGGTTGCAAGGCATCATGGATGCCTACAACAACCATGAAGACAAAGTAAATGGCAATAAGATTACCATTGACTTTGGTAATGGTATCAAGCCAGAGCTTCTCTATCCCATTCACTTAACGACATTAGCTTGCCTTATCCAGCATCTGTTTGATAAAGGTTGGTCTGTGTATGGTGCCATGACCAACACGAATGCCCACAACTTCATATTCAACGACCTCAAAATGAACGAATATTGGAGTGGAGGAAAGAACCATATTGATGCCGACACGTCTGACAGCATATTCAACCTTTGGAGAATCATTGAAAGCGAGAAGGAGGTCTACGCAAAAAATGTGGAGATGTACTTCAAAAACAACTTGTTCAACAAGAAAGATTTGAGTTCACTCAATATATGCCTTACTGAGGCCTATTACAACGTGTATGACCACGCCAAGACACGCAATGCTTTTTCTCTTATAAATTTCGATAACAAGGCTAATGTACTGTATGCCGCTATCTGTGATTTCGGGGTAGGAATCGTGAATGCAGTAAGGGACTTCAAGAAAGAAATAAGTAATGACCAAGAAGCGATGTTAGAGGCGATAAAGGCCAACTTCACGACAGAGTCCACATCAAGAAATAAAGGGTTTGGGTTAGACAACATCTTGACCAATTGTGACAATGCACGCATTTTCAGTGGCAATGCACTGCTGCTGAAAAGCCAAGACAACAGTCGTTCCGTGTTTCACACAGACTTCTACTTCCACGGCACATTGATTTACTTTGACGTAAACATCAACAACCTCGAAGATGAAGAGGTACTTGAAAACTTTGAATGGTAAATTTTAAAGCAAAAAAGATGGCTATAATTATGCAAGAAATACTCTCACAGAGCAAGAGTCTGCCAGATGCAGGGCAAATTTTATTTGAAAACATAAGCCAAGCTGATGAAAGGCATACTAAGTTGGTTGTTGATATGAGACAAACCACCTCTTTGCCATCCATCTTCTTAAACGCCTCAATTGGCAGATTTATTGATGCAAGGGGAAAAGAACGGCTGAAAGAAACTCTTACGTTCACCAACATCACCAAGGCACAAGCCACAAGACTGCGCGATTATCTCGACCACTATAAGTCTACCGAGGGCGGCGTGAACTTCGACAGCGAGAGCAGGAGGGAAGGAGTATAAGATTGAGTCATTAAGCAGTAACAAAAGCAACTGGTAACATGAATGGTATGAATATCAAATACGGTATGCCTACAGCCCCCGGCTTCTTGCTGAACATACGTAAGAATGAACGGAACATAAGTGTTGACAAGCCCTTCACCATTGGAACCGGCATGGCCAGCATAGATGACATTATGTCTACAATCAAGGTGTATGATGAAATAACTGTCTGATAATAAAACGTAATTAAACCAATGAATATGTCTGAGAACAGAGAAGATGTCAAACAGATTGACCTGGTCCAACTGTGGGCTGCCATCAAAAGACAAAAGAAATTGTATTATATCATATTGCCGACGACTTTTATCGCATCATGCTTATTGATTCTGTGTGTGCCAAGATTCTACAAAACGACTGTCAAACTTGCTCCAGAATTGTCGAGTTTCAGTTCAAACTCTTTGTCTGACATTGCCTCATCATTTGGCTTTGACATTGGGAAGGCTGCGGAAAGCTCTGATGCCATCTTTCCAGAGTTGTACCCTGACCTCATCGCCTCCAAGGACTTCCAAACAGAACTGTTCAAGGTTAAGGTAAAGACATTGGATGGGCAAATCAACACCTCATATTATGATTATATACTTTCACACCAGAAGGCCCCTTTTTGGTCTGTTATCAAGTATAAGATCTTTGCCTTGTTTGAAAGCAAACCATCCACAAAAAACAACAGACAAAACGATGTCAATGCATTCATGCTGACAAAGCAGCAAGATGATGTTGCCAATTCGATAGGTTCAAAAATAACATGTGATGTTGACAAAAAGACTTATGTTATTTCTATCACCGTGGAAGACCAAGATCCGTTGGTCTGCGCAAACATGGCCGATACTGTCAAAGACAGGCTCCAACAGGTGATTACCAACTACAGGACAAACAAGGCACGAACCGACTACGAATATTTCAATAAGTTATGTATCGAAGCCAAAACAAAATACGAACGCGCAAGACGTCTCTATGCTTCATACTCTGACGCTAACCAGGATGTGGTGTTGCAAAGTTTCAAATCAAAGCAAGAAGACCTGGAGAACGACATGCAACTGCTCTATAACAGATATACAGCTTTAGCTACACAAATGGAACAGGCACAAGCCAAAGTGCAGGAGCGTACACCTGCCTTCACACAGTTGCAAAAGGCTTCAGTTCCATTAAAGCCGGCTGGTCCGAAACGTATGCTTTTTGTATTGGGAATGACTTTCTTAGCATTCGCATTGGTCAGTCTGTACGCGATGAAAGACTTTTTTCTTGTGAATTAAAATATGAAAAGTAATTTGGGTTCTGCAGACAATTCAATCACAAAAACGAAAAGAATCGCTTCTAACACAGCAATTCTGTTTGTGCGAATGCTTGCCATCACGGTCATAAATTTATACGCTGTAAGATGGGTTTTGCATGGTCTAGGAATTGTAGACTACGGCATATTCAATGCCATAGCAGGAATAGTAACGACCAGCACTTGCTTCAGTAGTGTTCTTGCTCTTTCTACCCAAAGATACTTTTCATACGCCATAGGTCAAGGTTATCATGATGAGCTACAAAACATATTTGCCGTCAGTCTCAACATGGTGATTATATTGTCAGCGATAATCATCATAACGTTTGAGATTATAGGGCTGTGGTACATCAATACTCACATGCCTATGCCCGAAGGGAGGTTGGACATAGCACGATATGTATTCCACATTTCACTCTTAACTATTATCATCAGCTTCATCCAAATTCCATATATGGGAGCCGTTTTCTCTCATGAGCACATGGGAGTCTATGCTCTTGTGTCAACGACAGACTGTGTATTGAAATTTATACTCGCTTATTTAATATCTTTGTCACCCACGGACCATCTTCTGTTTTATTCGGCAGGATTATTGCTTGTAAGCCTTATTACAACAGCAATGTATATGGGTATCGCTATCCATAGATATCCAGAATGCAGGTATAAAATGGTAAAAGACAAACATCTGTATCTTCACCTTTTTTCCTTTTCTGGATGGACGTTCTATGGCACGTTGTCTGGTGTGGGAATGATACAAGGAAGCATCATCTTGTTGAACGCATTTTTTGGCCCAATTGTCAATGCCGCTTTTGGTGTTGCCAATCAGCTTTACAATGCACTCACTACATTGGGAAACAGCATCGTGCTGGCATTCCGGCCGGCCATGATCAAGGCTTACTCTGGAAATAATCATCTCTACTTGGAAGATCTCTTTAATTTCAGCAATAAGTTTATCCTTTATTTATTGCTTGTTGTGGTGGTTCCGTTTCTCTTTGAGACTAAATATATCCTTGGTTTATGGCTTGGACACGACAATACTACAGCAAACATGGTATTCTTTTCGCAGTTGTTTGTCGTCCACTGTGTATGCTTGTCTCTGCACAATCCCATCACGACCATTATGCAGGCGATAGGAACCATCAAGTATTATTATCTTTGCGTGGAGAGTTTGACTATTCTATGCGTCCCAATCTCATGGCTTCTTTTTCGCTTCGGATTACCCGCTTACTGGATATTCTACACTCTAATTGTCATCTGTGTTTTAGCACATTTGCTCAGGATTATCATTCTAAAAAAATATTATAGCAGATTTAATGTTACACAATATCTGACCGGTTTCCTGTTACCAGCAACAGGAATAACCATAATCGCTTCATTTGTCATAGGGAAAATTCATGGCCTCTTACCGGAAACATTCGGCAGTATGATACTTGTGTTTGTAAGTTCCATTGTCAGTTTCTCTGCCTTGATTATTGTCATTGGCCTCAACCGCAAAGAGCGATTGGTTCTCGTGCAATTCATAAAAAATAACATACTCAATTAACTGATGGGATATATTGTCATCGCCATATATGTTACGGCTTCTTTCTTTGCGCTGTTCGAAGAAAAAATGCTTAAATATCGAAAGCCAATATTTTTAATTGTTGGTTTGATGTTGGTATTGCTTGCCGGACTGCGCGAAGTGGGCATCGACCCTGACTCAGAAAACTATGAATATACTTATCAGCATTACTACGCCACGAGCTCGCTGCTGAGCGTAGAATATTCTTTCTTATTCATTTCGCAACTCCTCAACGTCCTCACCTCGAATGTCCATGCCTTGTTTCTGCTTTATGCCACCTTTGGAGTAGGACTGAAAATGTATGCCATCTCTAAAATATCAAAACTGTGGTTCATCCCACTGGCTGTATATATCAGCTATTACTTCGTAATGCACGAATGTATGCAAATCAGAACAGGAATACTGTCGGGTATGTTCTTGTTGGCCATTAAAGAATTGGGAGATGGCAACAGAAAAAAAGCACTAATATGCATTCTTATCGGTGGTTTGTTCCATTATTCAGCCATAGCCCTTTTACCCCTGCTCTTTCTTTCAAGCCATGAGATAAGTAAAAAAAAACGGATGATATGGTTGTCTTTGATCCCCCTTTCATACGCATTATATGTTGGTGGTTTTTCCATTCTGCTGAACTCATCTGTCAACATACCGTATATCGGAGAAAAATTGGCTATTTATCAGGCTGGTGTTGAAAAAGGAAACCTTAACATTGCTTCAGTCAACGTATTCAGCCCATTGCAAATCTTGACTTTGTTAGTTTACGGGTACCTCTTCTATTTTCAAGATACAATCACTTCATTCAACAGGTATTTTCCTTTGTTGCTCAAGATTTTTACTCTTGGTATCTGCTCATACGTTGCATTCGGATTCTTTCCGGTCTTGGGACAACGAATAAGTTTGTTGTATAATGTAGTCACGCTGATAGTATATGCCAATATCTATTATACAATTCGTCCAAAATGGGCATCGATAGTTATTGTGTTCCTCATGGGTATATTGTATCTTAACTATTCATTATTGAACATAGACATGGTTTTACTGTGGAAGGTATAATGATGGAAAAAGAATCATTCATATAACTATTTACACTCCTTTTCAATCATCGGATATTTTTTAATACAGAAAGGAATCAGTAAACAATATTTATTAACATTCAAACGTTACTAACAGAGAGCACGACGTAAGCCCAAGAACGTATCAACATTCATTGCGCGAATGGCGGAGAGCTTCACATTTCTCAAACAAACAATATGAAAGCAAGAATCATAGCATATTATCTGCCACAATTTCATCCTATCCCAGAGAACGATGCCGTATGGGGGCCCGGATTTACAGAGTGGACGAATGTGGCCAAGGCAAAGCCCCTGTTTCGTGGGCACTATCAACCACGCATACCGGCTGACTTGGGATTTTATGACCTTCGACTGCCTGAAACACGTGAAAAACAAGCGGAACTTGCGCGAGAAGCAGGGATAGAAGGTTTCTGCTATTGGCATTATTGGTTTGGTAATGGAAAACAATTGTTAGAAAGACCATTTCAGGAAGTGCTTCTGTCGGGAAAACCAGATTTTCCATTTGCATTGGCTTGGGCCAATCATGACTGGACCACAGCTACATGGCAGAATGGGGGGAATCGTAAGATGATTGCCAAGCAATTATACCCAGGTGAGGAAGATTACACCGCACATTTCTATCATGTTTTGCCAGCATTCAAAGACCATAGGTACATCACCATTGATAATAAGCCGATGTTCGTAATCTATGACCCATATCATTTTAAGGATGTGAGCTATTTTATGGAACTATGGAGAAACTTAGCCAAAGAAAATGGACTCGACGGCATCTATTTCATTGCTCTCATCAACTCGACAACAACCATACAAAGAAAATCGGATGGTACCCTTGTACGAGTTCTTCCCGACACAAAAAGTAGTGAGAAAGTATATAAAGACATATTGAGCTTGGGATTTGACGGTATAAATTCAAACGGGAAATCACGAGCAGAGATGATTTATGGTGGTAAGGTCAACAAGATTTTAGGTGCTGTTGCCAGAAAAATATCTTCTAAAGTACCTGCAAAACGATGGAATTACGCAAACGTCATGCCACACTTTTTTGCCCCTGAAGACCGTTGGGAAAATATCTATCCTATGGTGATGCCACAATGGGACAGAAGTCCACGAAATGGAAATGGAGATGGTATATATATCAATTCGACGCCAGCCAATTTCAAAACGCACCTCGAACAAGCTATGGATGTCATCAAAGACAAAGTCCCTGAACACCAGATTCTTTTCCTGCATTCATGGAATGAATGGGCAGAAGGCAATTATGTGGAACCTGACCTGAAATACGGGCACGGTTTTTTGGATGCAATAAAAAATGTAATCAAAGAATAATCTTACAGAATGAAGATCAATTTTGTATTGAACTCGGTACTTGACGCGCATTCTCTGAAAAGAGTAAACGACTTCAAAGAATTTGGATTTGACGTCAAAGTCTATGGATTCGTAAGAGAGCAGGAAGCGAATATACATACTGACGCCACTGTTATTGGAAAATTCTCAAATGCGCTTAGTTACCGCAAACGTATCAAGATTTATTTTCATGGTATCAATAACTTATTCAAGCGTGAAAAGGACGAAAATGTAATCTGGTATTATTTGGGACTCGATGTTGCCATGTTTGCCGTTCTTTTGCGTCGAAAACAAAAATTCATTTACGAAGAATGTGACTTAGTGCAGACTTATATAGCTAATAAGTCACTTTCCCGAGCATTGGAGTCAATGGATAAGTTGATTATCAGAAAGTCACTTCTTACCCTTATGACTTCTTCTGGATTTCTGCAATATCATTACAAAGACTATCATCCTCACAATATCATGATTGTCCCAAACAAGCTCTCACCTAAAATAAAAGAATATCCAGCCCCACGCCTTCACTCCCCAGACTCTCATCACCTCCGTTTTGCTTTTGTGGGAGGGGTAAGGTATGCTTCTTTGTTGAGTATTGCACAATTAATCACTTCCAATTTCCCCAACCACGAATTTCATTTTTATGGATTTATCTCCCCAACTCTTCAAACAGTAAATCTACCCAAGGCTGACAACATATTCTATCATGGAAGGTTCAATAGTCCAGAAGACTTAAATGGCATTTATTCGAATATTGACATCCTTGTCTGCACGTATGACACCGATGAAGAAAACGTAAAATATGCAGAGCCCAACAAGCTTTATGAGGCACTCTACTTTAATTGCCCTATCATCGTTAGCAAAGGTACCTTCCTTTCAAAACGAGTTCAAGAACTAAACATAGGTTATGACGTAGATGCTTATCAGGAAGAAGATGTCAAGACTATGGTGAAGCATATTGAAAAAGATGTATATAATAAAGTGAACTACATTTCGTCCATGGATAAAAGTAGCTCTATTGATGATGATTCATATTTAAGAAAAATAGACAATTACATAAAATGAGTAACATAAAGACAATCATGTTGGTGTTTGGAACAAGACCAGAAGCCATAAAGATGGCTCCATTGGTCAAGGCATTCCAAAAAGACAACGAGCATTTTAATACTTTGGTATGCGTCACCGGACAACATAGGGAGATGCTGGATCAAGTCCTATCCATATTCGACATTCATCCTGACTATGATTTAAACATCATGAAACAAGGACAAGATCTTTATGACATCACAGCATTGGTGTTGTTGGGAATGCGAGACGTGCTCAAACAGAGTAAACCTGACTATGTGTTTGTGCATGGAGACACAACGACAAGTACCACTGCTGCTCTTGCTGCTTTTTATCAACAAATACCAGTTGCGCATGTAGAAGCAGGCTTGAGGACTATGAATATTTACAGTCCCTGGCCAGAAGAAATGAACAGGCAAATAACTGGACGAATAGCATCTTTGTCTTTTGCCCCTACGGAAAAAAGCAGAGAAAACCTACTGAAAGAAAATGTTGATGACTCCAAAATAGTTGTTACCGGCAACACTGTGATTGATGCTTTGCACATAGTTGTTCAAAGGATAAAGGAAGATGAGGGACTCGCAAGTCACCTTGAAAAAAAATTGGAAGTGAACGGCTATCCGGTCTCTCGACTTCATGGAGACAGATGCCTCGTCCTTGTTACAGGACATCGCAGGGAAAACTTCGGAAATGGATTCATACAAATATGCAATGCCCTCAGGTTTTTGGCACAAAAATACGGCAATGTCGATTTTGTTTACCCAATGCACCTCAACCCCAATGTCCGCCAACCAATATATAAGATCTTCGGACAAGATGCAAACAAAATAGACAATATGTTCTTCATTGAACCGCTGGAGTATCTTGAGTTTATCTTTCTCATGGAAAAGTCTGCAATTGTACTAACTGACAGTGGCGGAATCCAGGAAGAAGCGCCCAGTCTTGGAAAACCAGTTCTTGTCATGCGAGATACGACAGAAAGGCCAGAAGCTTTGGCTGCAGGAACTGTGAAGCTCGTTGGTACAGATTATGATACTATCGTGGAACAAGTAAGCCGACTCCTTGACAACCACGAACTATACAATGAAATGAGTGTTGCTACCAATCCCTATGGCGACGGTAAGGCCTCAGAAAGGATTGTTAAAACCATTCTCAACAAACAAGTATTGACTCAACAATGAACGAAATACATTTGATTCCTACAGCAGGACTATGCAATCGGTTACGGGCAATAGCCTCATGCGTTTATATTTCCAAGCAACTTCGTCTGCCCCTTACTGTATTCTGGAACCAATATGAGGGTTTAAATGCTCAATTCTCACAACTTTTCGACCCTATTGATCCAAACCATGCGGTCTTGGTTGAATCGAAAAGCTGGAGATTGCAAATCAACAGAACCAAAGATTTCTTGTTACGTCGACTATTCTTGACTGATTACGAGCAAGTTATTTATAATTTCAGTTTACAAAACAAAGGAGACATTTTCCCCCTCATCCATACTGACAAAAATGGAAAGTTATTGCTTATCTCATGCTATTCTATGTCAGAGATGTTCGACATGCACAAACTTTTCAGGCCCCGACCAGAAATACAACAACAGATTGACAGCATTACCAAGAATTTCAACAACTTCACCATCGGTGTTCATATTCGCCGGACAGACAACAAATTGTCTATTGCCGACTCACCGATAGAAGGATTTGTCAAAATGTTAAAAGATGAGATTATCAACGAACCTCGTACCATTTTTTATTTGGCAACCGATGACGACCATGTCAAATCACAACTCGAAGACATATTCGAAGGTCGGTTAATATCTTCGCATAAATCTACCTCAAGAAACTCATTGGAGGGCATGCAGTTTGCCGTTGTAGAGCTATTCACATTGGCTAAAACAAGCAGGATTATCGGTAGCAATTATTCTTCTTATTCACAGACAGCAGCATTACTTGGGAACATTCCGTTAACCTATGCCAAATGAAAGGAAGAAAGGTTACTCTTTCTGATAAACTCGAATCCAATCGAACTGGGTTTCGTAGATGGTTTGGTGGTCAGGAGTATTCCAGTTATCATTTCCCACACTCTGATTCAGAATGATATAAAACGGCCGGTCAAAACTCCACTGACCCTCTTTCAACAATGTCTGATTATTCGACTTCTGGTAGAAACCTGTCAGCACACCGTCAACGAAGAAAGATATGTTATCTTTGTTCCATTCCATCCCATAAACATGCCACTTTGTAAGATCCATTTTTTTTGTAAAACTCCTTTTTCCAGCCTCCTTTGCCAAAGCAAAAGACCTGTGTGAATGGACTGTCTGATGAGCTAAGCCATCATTGCCAAATGTTTCAAAAATATCAAATTCCCCATATCTGTAGGGAGTTCCGGCACTCAGGGGCATAAGCCAGGCTGCAGGAAAGTTGCCCGGCTTCATATTTGTTCTCAATCGAACCTCTATCTTGCCATATTGAAATTGATATTTGCCTTTGGTTTGGATAGCCCCCGTGAACATTGCCGCCGTGTCAGCCTTCATGTCCGGATTAGGAATAGCACGACATATAAGTCGACCATTTCTGACAAACACATTCTCCTTTGTCGTTTTGCACCAGCGATTCCACAAATATATCTCACGAGGACATTCTGTCCATTTCGAGGTATCAGGCATACTGCCATTTGGACGATTGAACTCATCGTTGAAAACCAGACGCCATTTAATTTCACTGCGCCCAGACACAGGCTGCGTACCTGAAGCGAGGACATAGCAGAGTGCTAACAGAAGCATAGATCTATTTTTCATTTTCGACACATTTAACATTAAAAATCATTGTGGATATAGAAAAATGGACTTTATTTTGAATACCATTACCAAGATGAGACCTGAATAATATGGTACCGGTTTTTGTGCAAAATCATCATTTCCACTATTTGATGGCAAAAATAATCAATATATTGCACTTTCATTGGTATTACATATTTTTTTTTGTATTTTTGCAACATGCATTCCGAACAAACGCCCTTGGTCTCGGTTATTATGCCTATGCATAATTCTGAAAGGTTTCTTTATGCGGCTATTGAATCGGTTATTTCCCAGACATTCACCAATTGGGAACTACTGGTCATCGACGACGCATCAAGTGACAATTCTTTGACCATTGCCGAATCATATGCACGGAAAGATAAGAGAATACATATATTCAAATCAGACCATCATATCGGCATGCCTTCAGCTCCAAGGAATAAAGGGGTTTCCATGGCAAGCGGACGATTTATCGCATTTTTGGATAGCGACGACCTCTGGAAACCTGATAAATTAGCACAGCAATTACCTTTTTTTGAAGATCCGCTGGTTGCCATCGTTTATTCCAACTATGAAAAAACCAACGAAGATGGGACCCCACAGCCCCACCGAATCATAAGAGCCCCAAAACAAGTGACATACAAGCAGCTTCTCATGGGGAATATAATAGGCAACCTGACAGGAATCTACGATTCAAAGAAAGTGGGCAAAATAGAAATCAGAGACATTCATCATGAAGATTATGTCATGTGGCTAACGATACTCAAAAAAGGCTTTCTGGCAAGAAATACAGGTACCGTCAACGCCATATATCGCACACACAAAGGGTCGGTGTCTTCTGACAAGCTACGTGTTGTTTCTTGGCAATGGAACATCTATCGCCATTTGGAACAGCTGTCGGTCATTCAATCTACATATTACTACGTAAATTATGCGTTACGCGCCCTGATAAAAAGCTTGACTTAATTTATTATTTTCACATATTGTAATAATTAAGCAGCAACATCGTTGTAATTAAAGAACAGATGCAACTTGTGAATGGAACGAATAATACCCTCCTATAAAAAATTTGACAAGGATATTGACTGCGCACGGTTCATTCCCGACGGCATGAACGAATTTGAGCGGAACATCAAACGTATCATTGACTTTTGCGTAGCTACAGTATGTCTCATTGTTTTCTCCCCTCTCTTTCTCATTTGTTTCATCTTGGTCAAACGCGAGGACGGCGGGCCGGCCATCTTCAAGCAGGAACGCATAGGGCGCTTTGGCCGACCGTTCACTATCTATAAGTTCAGAAGCATGAGGGTAGATGCCGAGAAAGACGGGCCGCAACTCTTCGGGCATGAGCACGACCGACGGATGACTAAAATAGGGCGGTTTCTGAGAGACCATCACCTCGATGAACTGCCACAGCTATGGAATGTGCTCACGGGCGACATGGCATTCATCGGGCCACACCCGGAAAGGAAATACTACATCGACCAAATCATAGCACACGATCCCCGATACGCTTATCTCTATCAAATCCGACCGGGGGTCACTTCCTACGCCACATTGTACAACGGTTACACCGACACCATGGAGAAGATGCTGCGACGCCTGGAACTCGACCTCTACTATCTCGAACACCGGTCATGGTGGTTCGATATCAAGATTCTTGTCAAAACCTTTATAAATATTGTGTTCGGAGAAAAATACTGAACCGTCTAAGCTCTGTTGTCCTGATTTTTTCAATAAAGGCTAACATACCATTTGAATCACTGGATTTCTTTTCACTCACAAAAACAATATTATCCCGACAGAAGCGTTATAAAGAAAAAATAACCTAACGCAATGGCAAACCCATATACCGAAACAGCACAAGTTACAACATATATTAACGAAAAATTCATCGAAGACGGCATGAGCTCTGTAGGTAGAGACTGCAAGCGGTTGGTCGACTTCACTGTTGCTTTATTCTGTCTGTTTCTTTTTTTCCCGCTGTTCCTTATTTGTTATCTGGCTGTCAAACTGGAGGATGGTGGAGCTGCTTTTTTCTGTCAAGAACGCGTTGGGCTTCATGGAGAAACTTTCAATATCTACAAGTTTCGCAGTATGAAAGAAGATGCTGAGAAAGATGGTCCCCGCCTCGTTTCTCATAATGGAGATGATCGCCTGACCAAGGTGGGCCGCTTCCTGCGCGACCACCACCTCGACGAACTGCCGCAGCTGTGGAATGTGCTGAAGGGTGATATGGCGTTCATCGGCCCGAGGCCCGAACGGCAGTACTATATCGACCAGATTATGAAACACGATCCCAGGTATGTGTCTCTGTATCAGATCCGGCCGGGAGTGACATCTTACGCCACACTCTACAATGGGTACACCGACACCATGGAGAAGATGCTGCGACGATTGGAGCTCGACCTCTATTATCTGGAGCACAGGTCGTGGTGGTTCGACGCGAAGATCCTGTTCAAGACCTTCATCAACATCGCCTTCGGAAAGAAGTTCTGAAGACATGTTGCGGCTGTATCCGACAGACCTTTAGGGTAGCTCTCTCGTATCTTCCACAACATGCTCTCGCCTTCTCCGCCCTCTATCCTACTTTCTTACGTCCCCTTTGAAATGCCTTATCCCCACCTTTTTCCTACTGAGTCCATGCCAACCTTGCATTCCTCATACAGTCGGCACACATTGTCCGGCAGTCCCGGGCATGGTGCCCGACTATCCCGGACTCCTTGCCCGGAAGCCCCGGACACGTTGTCCGGAGGCTCCGGACAACGTGTCCGAGTGGCTCTGAGGAAGAAATATGTTCCCTTGGCAGTTTCCGTTTCATCCGCCCATCGCGCGGCGATGCTCCGTGTTATCGGTATGTAGCCGTCTCGGCTGCTGTGCTATCGGCGTCATCCGTTGTTCTTAGGCGGGAGGTATCCGACGGAATACCGACCCACTCCCTATCTTCCGGGAAGGTATGGATATGACTCTTCGGTCACGCCCCGGCCCTCAGAACTTTTTGAAATAGAGGCGCAGGATGTCCGACTTCAAGATCATCTTCGA
>CAZPEW010000043.1:1092-13828 GCA_964585695.1 uncultured Lachnospiraceae bacterium | reverse complement strand
TTAAGGTCTGCAATTCCCTGAGCTGGAGACAGCCGATCAGCTCTCTCAATCTGATCCTTACCTCGAATGTATGGCAGCAGGATCATAACGGCTTTACGCACCAGGATCCAGGCTTCCTTGATCATATCGCCAACAAAAAGGCAGATGTGGTACGGCTGTATCTCCCGCCGGATACCAACTGTCTGCTCTCTACGATGGATCATTGCCTGAAGAGCAAGAACTATGTGAATGTCATGGTAACCAGCAAGCATCCGCGTCCGCAGTGGCTGACGATGGAGCAGGCCGTAAAGCACTGTACACAGGGTATCGGCATCTGGCAGTGGGCATCCACAGACCGGAATGAAGAACCGGATGCGGTTCTTGCATGCTGCGGAGATACACCGACACTGGAAGCGCTGGCAGCGGCGGACATCCTTCATAAGGCTGTTCCGGACCTTAAAGTCCGTCTTGTGAATGTTGTCGACCTGATGAAGCTGGAATCCAGGGAACTGCATCCGCACGGACTTTCCGATGTTGAATATGACTCCATTTTCACCAAGGACAAGCCGATTATCTTTGCGTTCCACGGCTATCCGAAGCTGATCCATGAGCTGACTTACCGGAGACACAACAAAAACATCCATGTATACGGCTACCATGAGGAAGGTACAATCACAACACCTTTTGATATGCGTGTTCAGAACAAGATCGACCGGTTTGACCTTGTTATTGCAACAGTCAGCCACCTCCCTAAGCTGGGAGACCGCGGTTCATTCCTGCTGCAGGAAATGCGGGACAAGCTCGTAGAGCACAGGCAGTATATCAGAGACAACGGCGTGGATATGCCGGAAGTCTCCGAATGGAAGTGGACCGGACTCAGGTAAAACAGGTTTTCAGGAGATTATCCGCATTTCATTCTGTTATTTACAAGATTTTAAAGGCATGTTATAATGCCCTTGCAGTTAAAAATTGCTGCAAGCGCGGACATAGTACATTGGTAGTACACCAGCTTCCCAAGCTAGTGAGGCGGGTCCGCTTCAGAAAAGAAGGTGATTCCCGATTGAGAGTCACCTTCTTTTTTTGTACGCCCGGCTTCTTGCTGATAACTGACGATAATCCGAATAAGAAAATGAAAGCATCAGATAAAATACTCAATGCTTTTTTCTGCAGTCAGCTTTGTATTGTCATTAAAGAGCAGGACGGCCTCGCGGTCAGAAACACAGCCTAAAGCATAGAGATCTTCTGTTTCCTTATTGAAACGGGAGAATGCCACACAGCGGTTATGACGGAAGGGCTGATCCGGGATCAGCCGTATACCGGGAGCTGCAGATTCCGTAATCTCATAATAAGGATCAAAGAGGAGAATGCTGTCCTCCTCCGTACCGGTCATAAGTACGTAATGCGGTATTTCGGAAAAAAGCCGTACGACAGCAACGCCGTTCCGGTCCAGTGCCTCATTTACAGCACTGCCGTTTCCGATATAGACCTGGCTTCCGGAAAGATACTGCCCGGACACCGGGAGCATGCCGGTTCTGCCGACACCATTCAGCCAGTTGCAGAGGAACATCATGGCCATGCAGGAGGTTCCGTTTTTGCCGGAGGAGCCGTCGGTTCCGAAGCTGTCCAGGCTGTAGAGCATGATGTTTCGGATCACCTCAGGCGGAATTTCCTCCCGTTCAAAAAGGAAACGCATGGCATTGAGGAGCGTCGTCGGCCCGCAGTCATATTCGGAAATCTGATAATGCAAAGGTGTTTTCATAAACTTATGCCTCACTGTTTAAAGCATTTTGCCGGATGCGGTGTCCCGTTTACTCTGCATCCGGATCGGATATGAGCTGCAGTATCATGTCTGCAGCGCGTGTCAGCTCCCCGAGACTTGTGTATTCGCTTCGGGAGTGGCAGTTGTTCATACCGGCAGCTGCAACGATGCCGGTGATGCCATGCTGCATGAAAACGTTGTTATCACTTCCTCCGTAGGTCTGTGTGAGTGTTCCGGCGAGACCTGCTTTGCGGCAGGCCCGCAGGAAGCGCTTTACGACAGGTGCGGATTCCGGTGTCTGGCAGGCAGTGCAGAGGTCGGTGTGCCCGAATGTGACGGAGGCGCCGTCTGATTCTGCCGCGGTACGGAACTGCTCCTCCACGGCACCGCACATTGCCTTTGCATCGTCATCGGAAAAGCTGCGGACCTCTCCGGTGACGGTGCAGGTATCTGCGACAACATTGTCTGCGGTACCGCCGTGGATGGTACCGATATTGACAGTGGTGCTGCCGACACGTCCGCAGCTTACATGAGAGACTGCATCTGCGGCTGCCTTAATGGCATGAATCCCTTTTTCCGGTGAGAATGCGGCATGTGCGGTTCTGCCGTGGAAAACCGCGCAGAAGGAGAGGATGGTCGGTGCTTTCAGAGAGGCAGTGCCGACCGGACCGTCCAGGTCAAAAACGTAGGCTTCCTTTGACTTAAGACGGGAGAAATCGAATGCATGGCTCCCTCTGCAGTAAGGCTCCTCTGCAGCACTGAAAAGCAGCTCCAGCGGACGATGCGGCATATTGTTTTCTTTCAGAATCCGGAGCACTTCCAGCACAGCTGCGATTCCTGCATGGTCGTCTGCACCCAGAACTGTTGTTCCATCCGAGGTGATGGTTCCGTCAGGATGGCGCACAGCCTTTTTACCGCAGGCAGGATCTACGGTATCCATGTGCATGGAAAGGAGAACCGGCGGCAGCCCATTCTCCGGACCGACTGTTTCTGAGGCAGGTACAAAGGCATAGAGATTTCCGCAGTTACCGCAGAGCGAAGCGCCGGCCTGATCCTCTTCTGCAGAAATACCGAGTCCGGCCAGCTGCTTTTTCAGATAATCACAGAATGCGCGCTCCCGGAAAGAGGGCGCATCAATTTCTGTCATTTCCCTGAAAGAATCAAAAAGCCGTTCCGGATTGACAAAGGCTGCAGGAGAACTGCCTGCAGATCTATCTGCGGATTCATGTATCGGTACTTTACGAGACTGCATCATAAAATTTACTCCTTCTGCTGTGTGCAGACAGCTGCTTTTTTAATAACCAATTATCAGTATAGGTTGTGAAACGGCTGCAGACAAGCGGATTCTGCATTTCTCCGGAATACAGCCTGCCCCACAGGCTATCGATCTGCCAAAGCCGGACTGAATATACGGTTCATGATGTTTTCGAGACATTTCAGGGTGTATTTATGGAATCTGTCTGCAGATAATGTTATAAAAAAACAGATACATGAAGGCAAAGAGCAGTTTATTTGATTATAGATCAGGGAGGATTGACCATGCCTAAGTTTACACAGGATGAACAGGAGAAGGCTTCTGCTTTACTGGACAGCCTTAAAGCCAGAGACGATAATTATCAGAATGCACTGTATTATGTTGCAAGGGATTTTGATGGTTTTGCACCGGATATAGACAGACAGGCGGCGGAAAATGAAATTACAAAGAGAATAAGGGATGATATACATAATGAGCCGGATAAAAGGCAAACGCTGTTTAAGGCATACGGAGAAGGAAATATGGCATCCAGAGCCAAAATAGAAATGGCTTATGCGGTATACCGCGGCATGCCTTTTGACAGACTGCTCTCGAATACGCCGGAGGCCGTCCAGGAGAGACAGAATCTGGCTGCCGATTTCCATAATACCTTTGACCGGGATTTCAGTCTGCCGGAAAAGGAACAGGCGGCAAAAGCGGAAAAAGCGGGGCGGGAACTGGGCAAGATGGTTCAATTCTATAATAAATACACAAAAGATCTCTATGAAATGGGCAATCTGGGAGAGGATCAGAACATTGTAGATAATTATGAAAAGCTGCAGTTTATGGAAGGTGTTCAGCTGATCTACATTGATACTGCAACACTGTCAGATACAGAAAAGAAGGGATTTAAAAAAGAAACGGGACAGTCTCTCAATAAGGGAGACAGACATTTCTTTGACGAGGGAGCGCAGGGTATTTATACAGTTAATGATACTGTAAGTGCAGCAAACAAGAGAGTGGAATTTCTGAACAGCAGCATTAAATCCATGGAGAATGGCGGAGAAATGATTCCGGGAAAGGATGAAGCAGCCAGAACAGAAGCAGCAGCCAATCAGAATTATCTGCATCAGCTTCTGAACCAGCGTTATCAGATGGCTGCTGAAAAAGGAAAATATCCCGATGTGCAGATAGGCAATCTGCAGGGATGGGCAATAGATCTTCAAGGATGGAGTACATTTGAGGCGAACAGCAGTGAACTGAATCAGGACGATAAAACCAGATTTCTGGAAGCGGCATATCATAATGCACTTCCGGGCAGCAAGTCACAGAATATATACAATGAAGTGCCGACATATGGAGCGGGTGGAATCAAGCTGAATGAGGATGCCATAAAGGACATTGGAATCCGGATTGATCAGGATGAGAATGAGGCATCGGAACAGAGAAGCTATTCCGGAGCACAGCACACAGCAGGAAATATGTCAGACAATGACTTTTTTGATGATATTCCTTCCCCGGAGCAGGAAATGCAGCATGAAAACAGTCAGGCGGCAGTTGAGAATGAACAGCCTGAGGCGCAGGAGGTGCCGCTGGATGATGACAGGCAGCCTGGGGTGCAGGCAATTTCGCTGGATGAGGATGAGGAGCCCAAGGTGCAGGAACAGGCACCGGAGAAAAAACCGGGAATGATCGACGGAAAGGAAGCTTTGTTCGTTGATCTGCACCAGGGTGAGTATACAGATACCAAAGAAGTGCTGAAGCCTTCGGCCAAGGATTTTTCCTATAAAGATATGAAAGCGCTTATGAACGGAAGTACAGCAAAGCCGGTTCTGAATCTGTATTCCAGTACCATTCATCAGATGCTTGCCGGCAATCAGCAAAGTGAGGCATTGAGAAAACAGGCAGGGCTGAATGAACTGGATCTGGTTTATATAGACGGTGTCAGTGCCCGGGACTTTTATAAGGCACAGGGGAAGGATCTGGGAAATCCGACACATATTAATTCGATCAGAGCGGATATTATGAAAAATATGGCAGAAGGACATCATATTTCTGTTGCCACCCTCAGAAACGGAACAGGAAATATTCCGCAGATTGCAGATATAAAAGAAGTAAGTATAGACTTCCAGGCACAGGACCTGCAGGAAAGACAGTCCCATGGAGCTTTCAGACGCTTCTTTGATTTCGGTCCTTTTAAGATTGAGACACAGAAAGACAAGCTGGAGGAAAGGAAGGATCATCTCGGAGAGACTGCATATACACAGAAAATGAAGGATCATATCGTCGGCAGCTTCAACCGTACGCTGGAAAAGAAACTGCAGGAGGGAAACAGCCGTTCTGCAGCGGAAAAGAAGGAAAACAAAATAAGCTATCAGGAACTGAATGAACGTGAAAAAGCTGTCGCTGTATCCAGGAAACAGGGTCAGGAGGATATCAAGGAAGCAGACATCATACGTCCGACGGAAAATAAAAAACATAAGATATAAACAGAGACTTTGCTTTTTCCTGCAGTGTATCCGATGCTGCAGGAAAAAGTCCTCCGGGAGTATTGACTTTCCTGCAGCGGAGTGTTATTGTGTACACGTAAGGGAACGTTCCCACAAAGTTTTGCGGATAAGTTAAAAAGCTTATGCTATACTTATGGAATCAGACTAAAAGATTAAAGAAACGGCTTCTCCGTAAGAGCCGCCGGGGGAACGTCATGGTTACAATCAAAGATATAGCTGCAGAAGCCGGGGTATCCAAATCAACGGTATCCAGAGTTCTGACGAACAATGGATATGTAGGAGAGGAAACCAGACAGAAGATTCTCCGGGTAATGGAGGAAAGGGGTTTTCAGCCTTCGGAATCTGCGCGGAATCTGAGCAGCAAGACAACCAATACCATCGGAGTGGTTGTTCCGGAGATCAGCAATCCGTTTTATATGGAAGTACTGGAAGGTATTGCCAGAGTTGTGGATGCCGAGAATCTGACCATTATCTACTGCAATACAGACAATAATGCGGCAAAGGAAGCAAAGGCACTGCAGATGCTGGAAGGGCAGAGGGTCAGGGGGATGATCCTTGCACCGGCGATTGATTACCGGGATGCGGCAAGCTCCCGGAGGGTAAAGGAACTCCTTGGAAAAATCAATGCACCGGCAGTCCTCCTGGACAGAGATATTGAGAACAGCCATATGGACAGCGTCATCTATGATAATTTCGGCAGTGCGCGCTGTGCTGCGGAGGAACTGATCAAAGCAGGGAACCGCAGAATCGGCATGATTACCGGAGATATGAATCTCAAAATCGCGCGTGACAGATTCCAGGGCTATGCGCAGGCAATGCAGGAACATCAGCTTCTGATTGAGGACCGGTATATCTATTACGGAGATTTTACAACGGAGACTGCCTATCAGCTCAGCTGCAGTATGCTTGACGGACAGGAGCTCCCGGATGCCGTAATCTGCAGCAACAACCGGACAACGCTGGGACTTCTGCGGGCCATCCGTGAGAGAAATATGAAGTTCGGACGGGAGATTGCCATGATCGGGATTGATCATATTCCGGTGCTGGACATCATTGACTATAAGTACAGCTATGTAACACGTGATACCGTCGGGATGGGAGAAACCGCAATGCAGCTGCTTCTGAAGAGGATGGAAAATCCAAAGGCAGAGCCTGTATCGGTGGTTGTGCCGTATCAGCTGGTGCTGAAGGGTGCAGAAAGAAAAGTACATTACAGATAAATAAGCCGATCCATCATTTTATGGAATATGCAATGAGAGACAAGCGTTCGTAAAATATGGTGAGGCATTTTTCACAGCAGATGTGGGAACGTTCCCACAAAATGGAGGTAAAGGATGATTTACAAACAGGTTTCCAGAATTCAGGAGAAAATTTCAGCAATCGGCATCGGCTGCTGGGGGTTCGGAGGTGATTTCGATTCGACCGATGACCGGCACACAAGAGAAATTCTGCATGCGGCAATCGACGGCGGCGTCAATTTCATAGATGTTGCGCCGGTTTACGGGTGGGGACATTCGGAGCAGATCGTCGGCAGAATCCTGCGGGAGGATGGTCTCCGGAACAAGGTCCTGATTGCATCCAAGGCGGGTCTCCTCTGGAATGAGAAGCATGAAACCCGCAACAACCTTTCCAGAGAAAGCCTGCTGTGGGAGATTGACCAGAGTCTTATGCGGCTTGAGACGGATCATATCGATATTTATCAGATGCACTGGCCGGATCCGCAGACACCGCTTGAGGAAACAGCGGATGCTTTAAAGGAGATGAAAGCTGCAGGAAAGATACGTTATGTGGGTCTCAGCAACTTCAGCCAGAGTGATGTGGAAAAAATGATGGGGTATATCAGTGTCGACTGTCAGCAGAGCCTTTACAACATGCTTGAGAGAAATCCGGTCAGCTATCATACAATTCCGCTGGATTACAGAACAGAAAAGGAAGTGCTTCCGAATGTAAAGAAGTATGGCCAGGCATTCCTTCCGTACAGTCCGATGTTCCAGGGACTTCTTGCGGGCAAGTTCAACAACGGAAATCCTCTTTCGCGGAAAGACATCCGGAACTGCAATCCTAAGCTGAACGGCCCGGATGCTGCAGTTTATATGAAGGCTGCAAATGATCTGAAAGCACTTGCGGATGAAAGCGGACATCCGATGAACGAAATTGCTGAGAACTGGCTCCGTCAGAAGCCGGAGGTAACCTGCATCATCGGCGGTGCTTCTTCTGTCAGACAGATGGAGGAGAACCTGCACAGTCTGACATGGGACATCGATGCGGAAATGATGGAAAAGATACAGGGCATCATTGCACCTTTTGAGAACAGGTAAACAAGGAGTACACGGAACCTGCAGCCGCGCAGCGTATCTGCAGACATCCGGCTCTAAGCTTCAGAAAATCGGAAACAGGAGGCCGACAGATGAAAAACTATCTGATTGCACATGATCTCGGAACCTCCGGAGACAAGGCCACCTTGTTTACCGCAGAGGGTCAGCTGGTAAAGAGCATTACGTATGCATATGACACCCGCTTTTTCAACAGTACCTGGGCTGAACAGAATCCGGAGGACTGGTGGAAGGCGGTGTGCACCAACAACCATGCCCTGCTGGAGGGCATAGATACCGGAAATATCGCGGCAATGGCTTTCAGCGGACAGATGATGGGCTGCGTGCTGGTGGACAGAAACGGATGCAGCATCCGGCCTGCAATTATCTGGGCAGACCAGAGAAGCCAGGAACAGGAGAAACTGATCAGATCCAGGATGGATATGCCGGAATTCTACCATATTACAGGCCATCGGATCAGCGCGTCCTACAGTGTGGAAAAGCTGATGTGGCTCCGTGACAACGAGCCGGAAAATTACAGAAATGCCTATAAGATGCTGCAGCCAAAGGACTATGTAATCCGGAGGCTTACCGGAAAATTTGTGACGGATTATTCGGATGCTTCCGGCACCAACTGTCTTGATTTAAATACGCTGCAGTGGTCGGACCGGATCCTCGACATGGCCGGCATTGACAGAGAGCTGCTTCCGGAACTGTACCCATCCACCTATGTCGCAGGAGAAATCACAGCCTCCATTGCCGGCGAATGCGGACTTCCGGCAGGTACGGCAGTCGTGATCGGCGGCGGTGACGGGGTTTGTGCGGCAGTAGGAGCAGGCAGCGTGCGGGACGGAGATACCTTTAATTATCTCGGGTCCTCCTCCTGGGTGGCAATGACAAGCGGAAAGCCGGTCTATGATCCGGAAATGCGGACCTATAACTGGGCACATATGGTGCCGGGGAAATATTCGCCGAACGGAACCATGCAGGCGGCCGGGAATTCCTATCAGTTTATCAGAAAAACCATCTGCAGAGATCTGGAAGCAGAGGCAAAGCTGCAGAGAGTCAGCGTGTATGAGCTGATGAACCGGGAGATGGCCTTATCTCCGGCCGGAGCAAAAGGACTGATTTATCTTCCGTATATTCTGGGAGAAAGAAGCCCGCGCTGGAACGCGGAGGCAAGGGGCGCATTCATCGGACTCAAAATGGAGCATCAGCGAGGGGATATGATCCGTGCGGCAGCGGAGGGAATTCTGATGAATCTGGCGATTATTCTGGATGTTTTCCGGAAGGAAACGGAGATTACGGATATCAGCGTGATCGGGGGACTTTCCAAGGGCGAACCGATCCGCCATGCACTTGCGGATATTTACGGGGTGCGTGCCCACCGGCTGAACTGGCTGGATGAGGCCACCTCCATGGGTGCCGCAGTAGCGGCCGGTGTCGGTGCAGGTGTACTGCCGGACTTCAACGCGATTGACCGCTTTATAAAGGAAGATGATGTCATAGAGCCGGACTGGGAGAATCATAAAAAATACGCGGAAATAAGAGAAATATTTGATGAGAGTTATGAAGCACTGCTTGGCACTTATACAAAACTTGCAAAGATCTAAGGAGGATCAGTATTATGACAGACATTAAAACATTAACACCGGAGAAGCTTGCCGGCATGATCGATCAGACCAACCTGAAAAACTATATTTCCTATGAGGAAATGGAAAAATTTGTCCGCGCGGCAATTCCGTACCGCTTCAAGACGCTGGCAATCAATAATGCACCTGTACCGTTCTGCAGGAAGCTGCTGGAAGGAACCGGGATCCTCTGCGATGCTGCCGTAAGCTTTCCGTTCGGTCAGTGCACAATCGAGACAAAGGTTTTTGAAACAGAGGATGTGATCAGAAAAGGTGCCGGTGAAGTGGATTATGTCAATAATCTGATGGAGCTGAAGAGCGGCCACTGGGATTATATCGAGGAAGAAATGAAGCGGATCGTTGCGGTATGCAATGAACACGGCATTGTCAGCAAGGTGATTTTTGAAAACTGCTATCTTACGGATGACGAGAAAAAACGCCTCTGCGAGATTGCATTAAAGGTGAGACCGACCTTTATCAAGACTTCAACAGGTTTTGGAACAGGCAGCGCTACGGTTGAGGATGTAAGACTGATGAAGATGATGGTCGGCGATGAGCTCAAGATCAAGGCTGCCGGAGGAATCCGTTCTGCAGAAGCCGCACTTGCCATGATTGAAGCAGGTGCAGAAAGAATCGGTACCAGCAGAGGCATTGAGATTGTAGAGGATTTCAGGAAAATGTGCCGGTAAAAAAGAGGCTGAGACGGCAGGAGCCGGACGATGCGGGGGTGCATATGAAATATGGTATTTATTATGCCTACTGGGAAAAACAGTGGGGCGCGGACTATGAAAGATATATTGATAAAGTTTCCGCGCTGGGATTTGATATTCTGGAGATTTCATGTGCTGGTTTAAGCGAACTTACAGAGAAAGATATTGACATGCTGAATGAAGCAAGGAAAAGAACCGGTATTATCTTAACCGGTGGTTATGGACCTAAAGCATCGGAAAATTTATCTTCAGCAGATCGGGAAATTACGGATAACGGTTTCCGGTTCTGGAAAGACACCTTTCCGGTTATGGAAAAGCTTGGAATTACTTCAGTAGGCGGTGGACTGTATGGTTACTGGCCGGTGGATTATACAAAACCATTCAGCAAAGAAGCAGAGCTGGAGAGGAGTATTTCCAACATGCGGAAACTGGCAGACATGGCAGCGGAATATGGGATTACAACCATGGGCATGGAAGTCCTTAACAGGCATGAGGGATATCTGATCAATACAAGCAGAGAATGCGTGGATTATGTAAAGGCAGTAGACAGGAAAAATGTAAAAGTCATGCTGGATACATATCATATGCTTCTTGAAGAAAACAGCTTCACAGAAGCAATTCAGACAGCAGGGAAATATCTGGGGCATCTGCATGCAGGAGAGAACAACCGGAAAGTGCCCGGTCAGGGACATATGATCGATTGGAATGAAATCGGTTCTGCACTTAAAAATACAGGGTATAACGGAAATATTGTTATGGAGCCATTTGTAATACAAGGTGGTGAAGTAGGCAGAGATATCCGCGTGTGGAGAGATCTTCTGGAAGATACATCAGAAACCAAACTGGATCAGGAAGCCAGGGAATCACTGCTTTTTCTGAAAAAATATTTAAACTGAGGAAAACAAAATGAAAATTGACGGACTTGCACATGTCGGATTGTTTGTTGCGAATGCGGAACGCAGTGCAGAATTCTATGAAAAAAATCTGGAATTCAAAGAGATCTGGAGAGTTGCGGATCATAATGAAGACGGGGATCAGCTCATCATATTTGTGCAGAACGGCAGTCTGGTGATAGAAATTGTACAGCTTCGGCATCCCGAGGTACGTAATGATGGGTGGTTTGATCATCTGGCAATAAAAGTAGATGATCTGCAGACAGTGATTGAGAAACTCAAAGAGCAGGACGTTGCTTTTGAGGAGGGCCACTATTCCGAATCAGCAGCATTTTTTGAAAACGGATCGAGGTGGATCATGTTCCGAGGGCCGGATCATGAGCGTCTGGAACTGAATGAAAAACTGTAAATTATATGTCATAGGGACATATCAATAGAAAAGGAGATCATTATGAAACGAATTTTATCAGCACTTATGGCAACCAGTATGGTTCTGTCTCTTGCTGCATGCGGCAGTGCAGGCAGCAAAGCTGCGACCACAGCAGCCAATGCAGCAGATACCACAGCAGCTGGTACTGCAGCGGAAACCACAGCAGCTGCATCATCAGCAGCTGCAGGGACAGCCGAGACATCAAAGGCAGCAGCCGGCGCAGGAAAAAGTTTTGATATTACCTGGGTTTCCTGTTCAACGGAATCTGATTTCTGGCAGTATCAGCAGATCGGTATGGAGAATGCAGTTAAGGATATGCAGGACAAATATGGTATAACCATTAATTTCTCTGTTGTAGGTCCTGCTACGGAAGCAGAGACAGAAGCATATATCAGAGCCTTTGAAAATGCGGTTGCATCCACGCCGGCAGCAATCATTACGGCAACACAGGTTCCTGATTCCACTATTGCAGTTGCGCAGGAAGCCACCAATCAGGGAATTATCGTAAACTTTACAAACTGCGGGCTTGAAACAATGGATTCTACACAGTATTCCAAGGTTTATAACCAGTTTTATACTACCGTCAGCGCGGATATCGGCGATGCAGCCGGAAAATGGATGCTTGATAAACTTACTGCGGCAGGTTTAACGGAAGGCGTTATTGCAATGGAATTCTCCAATGTAAATCCGGCACTTGAACCCAGAATGACAAATTTCAAAAAATATGTTGAAAGCAATTCCAAGTTCCAGGTTCTGGATACGCTTTATAACAATAATGACCTTGAACAGGCACAGGCAGATGTGGAAAATGAAATTTCAACATACGGGGATAAGCTGGTTGGCATTTATGGTGCAAATAATGTTTCCGGCGATGGGATTGCTCTTGCTGTAGAGAATGCAGGAATCAAGGATAAGGTTATTACCATCGGTGTTGATTCGGATCCTACAGAAATCAAGGCACTTGAGGCAGGAACGCTGGATGCGATTTTTGTACAGGATGCTTACGGACAGGGTTATAAATCTCTCGAGAATGCGGTTGAAACGCTTATTCAGGGTAAAAATCCTGAAACGGAACAGAAAATTGCAATGCCTCCTGAGGCTGTTACAACAGACAATATGAAGGAAGAAAAGTATGCAGCTTTGCTCGATCCTACGATTCTTAAAAAGTAAACAGATTTCTCTCATGCCGGCTTTTTCAGCCGGCATGATTTAAAAACATGTGCTGTAAAGTGATATTGCAGGAAAGGACAGTACACATATGGATCAGGAAGTATTACT
>CAZPEW010000043.1:0-1082 GCA_964585695.1 uncultured Lachnospiraceae bacterium | reverse complement strand
AGATAGAAAATGTTGTAAAAACATATCCGGGAGTACAGGCGCTTAAAGGAATTACCACGGAAATTCACAAAGGTGAGATCAGAGCGCTGGTTGGCGAGAACGGCGCCGGAAAATCTACACTTATAAAATGCATCATGGGTGTAGAGACGCCCACCGAAGGAAAAGTGGAGATCCTTTCAGATGGAAAATGGGTGCAGCCTAAGGATGCTATTGACGCAAAAAAACTGGGTATGCATGCAAATTATCAGAATGTAAATATCGCCAGGGATTTAAGTGTGGCAGAAAATTATTATCTCGGGAGATATCCAAAGAACAGATTCGGTGCAGTTCAGTGGAATGAAATGTACCGTGAATCCAAAAAGATTATTGATAAATTTCAGCTGAATATTGATCCAAGAGCAAGTATCCGATCTTTGCCGGTTGCAATGCAGGCAATGATCACCATCAGTAAAATATCTGTAAATGACAATATCAAACTGGTTATTTTCGATGAGCCGACAGCTCTTCTTGAGAATGACAAGGTTGTTACGCTTTTTAATTATATCCGCGAGCTGAAGGCAGCGGGAGTAAGTATTATTTATGTTTCGCACAGACTGGAAGAAGTAATGGAAATCTGCGACAGCGTCACCATCATGAAAGATGGAACCTATGTGGAAACCAAGTCTATTTCAGAAGTGAATAAGGATTATCTTATTTCCAAAATGGTAGGCCGGCAGATGGCCGATATATACAATATAAAACATCGTGTGCCGGGAGAGGAACTTCTGAGGGCAGAACATCTTACCGGGGATAAATTCAGAGATGTAAGCTTTTCACTGCGGGCAGGAGAAATTCTCGGATTTTTCGGTCTGGTTGGTGCAGGAAGAAGTGAGACGATGCGGGCGCTGTTTGGTGTGGACAAGGTTCACTCCGGAGAAATATATATTAAAGGGAAAAAAACCGAAATACACAGTCCGGGAGAAGCGATCAGGAAAGGCATCGGATTCCTTACCGAGGACAGACGGACAGACGGACTTGCCTTGCCGCAGTCGGTTAAACTGAATGTAAATATGTATTCATATGATCTGATCAGCAAGGCCGGC
>CAZPEW010000042.1:0-14143 GCA_964585695.1 uncultured Lachnospiraceae bacterium | reverse complement strand
TTTTCTCCTTTTCATGCTGATTACCTCACGGTTTACCCGGAGAATCAGCCAGTGTTTTTGAATGTCCGCGCTCATCCTGTACGGCAGGTCCAGATGCGCGCCGCCCTGTAAAGCAAGAAGTGACTCCATATCCATGAAATGTCTGGAACCCCAGTCCTTAAGCGGGGTCCCCAGCTGTCTGACAAGCTCCATCAGAACATATCTCCTGAGAAGCGAGCGCAGCGGAAGCATCGTCTGTACCGGGATCCGGATCTCCCGCAGCGCACTGTCCGCAGCCGCCGTTATTTCAGCGTTCTGCCCGTCTGCAGTCTCTTCCGTTTCCGCTGCAGCAGGCGCGTTTTCCGCTCCCCGCTGCGGCTCTGTATAAACAGCGTGCTCTTTTACAAACCGCTCCGCAAAATCCGTAAAATAATCCTCCGCCTCCGCAGCCAGTGCGGCGGTATCGGCAATATGCTCTCTTGCCTGCGCATTGATCTTTTCCGCCTCCGGCAGTATCACCGAACGGATGCGGTTCCTTGTATAATGCAGATCCGCATTGGAGGAATCCGTTACAAAACCGATCCCGTGCTCCCGGAGGTACGCTTCAATCTCGCGCCGCTCCATGCACAGTATCGGGCGGATGAGATCCTCCCGCCTTGCTTCCATCCCGCGGAGTCCCCTGAGTCCGGTTCCGCGGAACAGATTGTGCAGAACCGTTTCTGCCTGGTCATCCGCATGATGCGCAACTGCAATCCGGCAGGATAAGCCTGTTTTCTTTTCTATCTCTGCACGCGCCCGCCGGAGCTCCCGGTAGCGGAGCAGTCTCCCCGCTTCCTCCAGACTCATGCCCTGCGACGCTGCATATTCCGGTGCCGAAACCGATACACTCTCAAACGGAACGGAAAGCGCCGCACACGTATCCCTTGCGAATGCCTCGTCCCGCTCTGCTTCAGCGCCGCGTATTCCGTGATTCACATGCAGCGCATACAGAGAGAAAGAAAGCTCTCCCTGCAAAGCATACAGTATATGCAGGAGAAAAACGGAATCTGCCCCGCCGGAAAGACCGAGCAGAACCGCACTGTCTTTCCGAATCAGTTCATTTACTATTATAAAGGTTTTAATGCGTTCTCGTACAGTGTTCATCACAAAATTTTTAAAGAAGCTCCATAAAAAGAAAAAGAGGGAATTCCGATCCCCTCTTTTTGTCTCAGTCCGACAATCATCACTTACTTTCCGGCTGAACAATAATCTCATCCGGCATTTTCAGTCCAAAAATCTCTCTGGCTTTTTCCATGATATACTCTTTTGTTTTAACATATACCTTTTTTTCCTGCAGCTCCTTGGATTTGTCCTGCTCATCCTTGATGGCAGCATCGAGACTCTCCTCCTGTGCCTGGTAGGCACGGTTCTGCTGCTTAAGTGACATTCCGCGGATATTTACGGCAACCGCAAGAAAAGCGACAACCACAATGATACCGATCATCGCAGCCCGGTTTGCAAACCTGTCCTTTTTACGCTTCCTGATATCACTCATAGGTATTTAAAGAGTTCTCCGGCCTCGTTCTTCCTGGCATTTTCCGTTACACTTGTAACCTCTGCCCTGACTGATTTTTCCCCAAAACGTATTTCAATGACATCCCCCGCTTTTACATCATAAGATGCCTTCTGGGGTCTGCCATTGACACTTACCCTGCCGGTGTCGCAGGCTTCATTTGCAACGGTTCTCCGCTTGATGAGACGCGACACCTTCAGATACTTATCCAATCTCATTAAAGTCAGTTAACCTTGTCCTTAAGAGCCTTGCCGGCCTTGAATCTAGGAGCCTTGCTTGCTTCGATCTTCATGGTCTCGCCGGTTCTAGGATTTCTGCCCTCTCTTGCTGCTCTCTCAGAAACATCGAATGTTCCGAAGCCGATGAGCTGAACCTTATCGCCCTCTGCCATTGCATCAGAAATTGTGCTGAATACTGCTGCTACTGCTGCCTCTGCATCCTTCTTTGAAAGATCTGCCTTCTTGGCCACTGCTGCAACTAATTCCATTCTATTCATATGATTTTTTCCTCCGTATCCGTCATACAGTGTATGTTTTTTCCGAAGCCTCGGAGCACCGTGTGACACTATACACTCAATTTACGATCAAATTATATCTGTGAAACATAGTAATGTCAATAAAGTAAACCTGTTTTCGCCCGAAAGCAGGCCATTCTTACGCTTTTCCTCCCGCTTTTTCCGGTTCCAGCGAATGCAGCAGATCCTCGACTCTTCCAAGCATTTCCTCGGGCGCAGCCGGTGCTGCTCCCGGCCGCAGTTTATAAAGAAGACGCGGAGCGGCACCGCCTGTAAACTTAAGCTGCCCGCCCTCTCTCTCGATCAGTGCCGGAAGTCTTTCCGCCCGGAGATCCGCCTTTTCCAGGAGTTCAAGCCGGTAGCCGTCTCTGCGGATTTCCGCTTCCGTAACGCCCAGCCGGTGAGCAAGCGCCTTGAGCCTTGCAATACGAAGCAGGTTCTCTGCCGGTTTCGGTATCTCCCCGAAGCGGTCAATCAGCTCATCCTGCATATCCATATAATCCTCCTCCGTTTCTATGGAAGAAATACGTTTATAGGTATCCAGCTTCTGTGACTCATTCGCAATATAGCTGTCCGGAATAAAGGCATCAATGTCGCACTCGATCTGTGTATCAAAGTCCTCCTGTTCCGTAATCTCTCCCTTCTCCGCCCGGACTGCCTGATTCAGGAGTTTGCAGTAAAGATCATAGCCGACGGCTTCCATATGCCCGTGCTGCTCCGCACCGAGGACATTTCCGGCTCCGCGGATCTCCAGATCCCGCATGGCGATCCGGATGCCCGAGCCAAGCTGCGTAAATTCCTTGATGGCCTTCAGCCGCTTCTCGGATTCCTCTGTCAAAAGCTTCCCTCTCCGGTACATGAGGAAGGCATAGGCAGTCCGGTTGGACCGGCCGACGCGTCCGCGCAGCTGGTAGAGCTGCGACAGTCCCATCCGGTCTGCATCTGATATGATGAGTGTGTTGGCATTCGGAATATCCAGCCCGGTCTCGATAATAGTTGTGGAAACCAGCACATCAATTTCTCCGTTGATGAAGTCCAGCATAATACTCTCCAGCTGGGTCTCCGACATCTGTCCATGGGCAAAGGATATTCTTGCATCCGGGCAGAGTGCCTGCACATGCGCAGCAACCTCCTGGATGCTGCTGACACGGTTATGTACATAATAGACCTGTCCGCCGCGCGCAATCTCACGGTTGATAGCCTCCCGCACCAGCTCATCGTTATATTCCATGACATAGGTCTGAATCGGTACCCGGTCGATCGGCGGCTCCTCCAGGACGGACATGTCACGGATGCCGGAAAGAGACATATGCAGCGTACGCGGAATCGGCGTCGCCGTCAGCGTCAGTACATCCACATCCTTTTTAAGCTGCTTGATCTTTTCCTTATGTGTTACGCCAAAGCGCTGTTCCTCATCAATGATCAGCAGTCCCAGGTTCTTGAATTCCACATCCTTTGAGAGCAGACGGTGCGTACCTACAACAATATCCACCCTGCCCTTTTTAATATCCTCAATGGACTTTTTGATCTGCTGCGGTGTACGGAAGCGGCAGAGCAGCGCAACATTCACCGGGAAGCCCTTCATTCTTTCCACAAAGGTATTGTAGATCTGCTGGGCCAGAATTGTTGTCGGAATAAGATAGGCAACCTGCCTGGAATCCTGCACGGCTTTAAAAGCCCCGCGCAGGGCAATTTCCGTTTTGCCGTAGCCTACATCTCCGCAGATCAGACGGTCCATGACCTTGTGGCTTTCCATATCCGACTTGACCGCATCAATGGCCACCAGCTGATCCGCGGTCTCCTCATACGGAAACAGCTCCTCAAACTCTTTCTGCCAGACCGTATCCTCTCCGAACTTGTAGCCTGACACATTCTGCCGATGCGCATAGAGTGCAACCAGTTCTTTTGCAATTTCCTTTACCGCATGCTGGACATGGCTGCGGGTTTTCTGCCATTCGCCTCCGTTCAGACGGTTCAGCTTCGGCTTTCTGGCTTCCGCGCTGGCATACTTCTGGATCCCCTCAAGCTTTGTGGCCGGCAGATACAGATTCCCGCCGTCCCCATACTCTACCTTAATATAATCCTTTGCCGTACCGCCGGTTTCAATCCGCTCGATGCCGCGGTAGATACCGATTCCGTGGCTCTCATGAACCACATAGTCTCCGGGCGAGAGCTCGGACAGCTTGGCTATCTTCTGCCCGTCATATTTTTTCTGCTTTTTCTTTTTCTGTACCTCTGCATCCGAACCGAACATATCCGATTCAGTGAGCAGCACAAATTTATGCTCCGGATACCGGAAGCCGGTATGGAGGAAGCCGTTCAGAACCTTGATGGCACCGCGGTTCTCGGCCAGCTCTTTTTCATTGTCATCCGGACAGTAGGCATGCAGGTCATAGTCACGGAGATTCTGCGCAAGCCTGGAAGCCCGCGTCCTCGAGGCAGAAAGCAGTACGATTTCATATTTTTCCTTCTGCCAGTCCCTTAAATCCTTTAAGAGCAGATCAAAGCTCGCCCGATAGCTGGTCACCGAAGCGGTTTCCATGCGGATCACCTGCTTCACCGGGAATTCCTTTACATTGCTGCCAAGCTGCGACAGTGCAACCGTCCGTCCGGTCTGAAGCCGTTCCAGAATCATTTCCGCAGAGTAAATCAGCTTGTCCGGATCATGATCTGCCGCATCCGCCATACCATTCTCCGCATAGATCTGCTGAAGCTTTCCGTGCTTTTCCATTTCCGCCTGCCGGTGCTCATAGCTCTCGCGGAACTCCGCCTCTACACTCTGTCCGCGTTCCAGCAGACGGTCCGGCTCATCAGCAAAAAGGATATCCTCCCCGCCGAAATAATCCAGGAGGCTGACTTCCCGTCCCTCCCCGCCGTCTGCCCTGTCAGAAGCCGGGTACAGCTCGACTGCGTCCAGTGTCTCCAGCGAACGCTGTGTCTCCACGGAAAAAGTCCGGATATTATCTATCTCCTCGTCCCAGAACTCAATACGGATCGGATTCTCCGAGGTAAACGGATATACATCCACAATCCCGCCGCGGACAGAAAACCCGCCCATGGCTTCCACTTCCGGAAGCCGCTCATAGCCAAGCCCGGCAAGCTTCTTTTCCAGTGCCTCCAGTTCCACAACCATCCCCGGATGCAGCGAGAGGACCTCCTCCCGGAAGCTCTCCTTCCTGAGCACCTTATCCATCAGCGCATCAATTGTTGTAACAACGATGCCGCTTTTCTCCTCCATCATATGCCGGAGGACATCGACTCTCTGCCGTGTAATCAGGGTTCCCTGTGTATCTGCCTGGTAAAACAGGAAATCCTTTGCCGGATAAAACCAGGTGTTTTCCGCCTGTGCACGGATATCTCTTGCGAATGTCTTTGCCGCAGCCTCATCTTTGACCACAAAAAGCGACCACCGGTCTGCCGACAGCCCTGCCGCCAGAATTGCCTTTGCTGACTCTGTTGCGCCCGCAACAAGAACAGGCCCTGCACCGTTCCGGACGGCCAGGGCTGTTTTTTTATATTCTTCTGTTTCAGAAAAAGGATTAACGATCATCATGTTTTGCATTATGCAGGTTCATTGCATGCTCCGCACCGTTTTCCATGATGTCCACCGCAGCATCCCCTGCTTCCTGGTAACTCTCCTCCATGACCCTTTCATCTGTCTGCGAGAAACGTGCGAGCACATGATCCGCCAGATCCATATGATCCGGCTTCTCGCCTACGCCGACCCGCACTCGCGGAAATACATCCGTTCCGAGGCAGGCAATGATGGATTTCAGTCCATTATGTCCGCCTGCAGAGCCCTTTGCCCTGACCCGGAGACGTCCGACAGCCAGCGTGATATCATCGGAAATGACAATGATATTTTCCGGAGGAATTTTGTAAAAGGCCGCCAGCGGCGCAATACAGCGTCCCGATTCATTCATATAGGTCAGCGGCTTTACAAGGAGGACCGTTTCTGCTCCGATCCTTGTCTTGGTATAGGCTCCATTAAATTTGGTTTCATTCAGCTTAAGGTCTCCCAGTCTGTCACACAGCGCATCAATAACTGCAAAGCCTGTATTGTGACGGGTTCCGGTATATTTCTTTTCCGGGTTTCCCAGTCCGGCAATCATATACATACATTCTGCTCCTTATTTCCTGGATATTTATCAATAGTTTATCATAAATGTCAAGCATTCCGAAATGACTTTTTATACGGTTCTTAAATAAAGATGCGCAGTATGCGCCCTGTGACGCAGAAACAGGAGCCGGCAGCAATGCCGGCTCCTGTATAGGATTGCATGGATTATAGATTCTTTCTGATGTTACTGCTGATAGCCTTCCTGCTCCTGCACGATCTCAGCCTGATATCGGTTTAAAATGATCTCCTGGATGGCTTCCCTGGTGGAAGATTTGATCGGATGTGCAATATCTCTGTATTCTCCGTCTGCTGTCTTCCGGGACGGCATTGCAATGAAAAGACCCTTCTCGCCCTCGATCACCTTAATATCGTGTACTACAAATTCGTTGTCAAAGGTAATGGAAACGATTGCTTTCATTTTCCCTTCCTTATCGACCTTACGAATCCGCACATCTGTAATCTGCATAGGTGTTCCTCCTGCTGCATGCGCAACTATACTCCCTGTAGCTCTGATTTACATTGTGTACCTTTCATTCTTTTCAACCACGATCTTGATCTCTTCCGGTGTTCCGATATACGTCGTATTGGCGCGGATGGTATCACGGCTCTCAACAATGCAGTTCTCTATAACCGTATTGTCTCCGATATATACATCATTCAGGATAATGGAATTTTTGATTACGCAGTTGTTTCCGACATATACCTTACGGAAAAGCACAGAATTTTCAACCGTTCCGTTTATGATACAGCCGCTGGCAAGAAGTGAATTCCGTACGTTGCAGTCCGGATTGTACTTTGCAGGAGGATTGTCCTCAAGTCTTGTAAATATAGGCGCTCCCTGACGGAAGAAGTAATCTCTTACTTCTTTTTTAAGGAAGTCCATATTGGTTCTGTAATAGGACTCTACCGTTGCAATATTGCTCCAGTAGGTATCCATCTTGTATCCGTAGATTCTCTTGATATTTTTATATCTCACGAGAATATCCGTAACAAAATCAAAGCGGTCCTCTTCATTCGCCTTTTCCAGGAGCTCGATCAGCTGACGTCTCCGGATGATATAGATACCGCAGGAAATCGTGTTGGCATCGGTAGCCACCGGTTTCTCCTCGAACTCTACAATGCGGTTGTCCTCATTCATCTTTACGCAGCCGAATCTGGAAACATCCTCGTCCCTGGACATGGATTTGCATACAACAGTAATATCTGCCTTTTTGTTGATATGATACTCAAGGATGCTGTTGTAGTCCAGTTTATAGACACCGTCGCCTGCTGCAATGATGACATAAGGCTCATGGGATGATTTTAAAAATACAAGGTTCTGATAAAGCGCATCTGCAGTGCCTCTGAACCAGTCACTGTGCTCTGCGGTAATCGTCGGCGTGAAAACATACAGTCCGCCCTGCTTACGGCCGAAATCCCACCACTTGGAGGAGGACAGGTGCTGATTCAGGGATCTGGAATTATACTGTGTCAGAACCGCAACTCTCTGTACATGGGAGTTGGACATATTGGAAAGTGCAAAATCTATGGAACGGAAGCTTCCGGCCACCGGCATCGCCGAGATGGCTCTCTTGTTGGAAAGTTCCCGCATACGCTTGTTGTTTCCGCCTGCTAAAATGATTCCTATCGCTCTCATATCTTGTCACCTTCCTTTATGATTGCTCCGCCGCTTGCGAGTAATCCGTCCGGATAATCCTCTGCTGTCGTTACGCCGGAAATAGCAGTATTTCTGCCGATCTTTACGTTGTCAGGAATCACCGAATACTCTCCGATGGTTGCAAGATCCGCATTATATACTCTCTGATCATAGGTAGAAGGCGCAAACTCTCCTACACCGACTGCACAGTTTGTTCCGATGGTGACATTCTCTGCAACGATGGCCTTGTCAACCGTTGTTCCGGCGCCGATTACAGACTGCCCCATGATGATGGAGTCTCTGACAACGGCACCCTTCTCAATGGTAACACCGGCACCGATTACGGAATTATGCACCTCTCCGTAAATCTCGCAGCTCTCGGAAATGAGTGATCTCTCTACCTTTGAGTCAGCAGAAATAAACTGCGGAGATGCAGTATCTGTCTTGGTATAGATCTTCCAGTATTCCTCATAAAGGTTGAACTCAGGAATAATTGAAACAAGTTCCATATTGGACTGCCAGTAGGACTGCAGCGTTCCTACATCCTTCCAGTAGCCGTTGAACTCATATGCATATATCGGTCTCTTATTGTTAAAGAGGTACGGGATGATGTGCTTGCCGAAATCGCATTCCGGAACATCTCTGTTCTTGACCAGAGCCTCCCGCAGTGCCTTCCATGTGAAGATATAGATACCCATCGAAGCAAGATTGCTCTTAGGCTCCTTCGGCTTCTCCTGGAAGTCGATAATCCGGCTGTTTTCATCCGTGACAGTGATGCCAAAGCGGCTGGCTTCCTCAATCGGCACAGGCATGGACGCAATCGTCAGATCTGCATTCATCGCTTTATGATATTCCAGCATCACCTCATAGTCCATCTTGTAGATATGATCTCCGGAAAGAATCAGAACATAATCCGGATCATAGCTGTCAATGTAAGGGATGTTCTGGTAAATTGCATTTGCCGTACCTGAATACCAGTCCGAGCCGCTCTGCGACTCATATGGCTGCAGGATGGAAACACCGCCTCTGTTGCGGTCAAGATCCCACGGAATACCGATTCCGATGTGGGCATTAAGACGCAGTGGCTGGTATTGTGTCAGTACACCGACTGTATCAACTCCCGAATTGATACAGTTGGACAGTGGGAAGTCAATGATTCTGTACTTTCCGCCGAAGGACACGGCCGGCTTTGCAACGTTTTGCGTGAGTACGCCAAGGCGAGATCCCTGGCCGCCTGCTAAAAGCATGGCGATCATTTCTTTCTTAATCACGTCATCACCTCTCTAGTAATTTTATGTGCTAAGTTTAGCTGAAATTATTATAACACTGATTGATTAGCTTGTGAATAAATAAATCGGTGATAATCACCACAATTCGGAACAATTTTTGCCGATTTTTGGTCATTATGATGTAATTCCGATTTCCCCTCCTGTTTTTCAATTCTTAACTAAACGTTGAAAATACGTGGTTTTTACAGTATAATGGGTACTTATTCAGAATGTATACAGGGGGCAGAAATGAAAATATTAACCTTAAAAGAGATATTCAGAAATAAAGAACAGTATTTTGATAAGGAAGTGACCATCGGCGGATGGATCCGTTCCAACCGTGATTCCAAGTCCTTCGGCTTCCTTGTCATCTCTGATGGTACCTTTTTCACACCGATTCAGGTTGTTTACCACGATGCAATGGAAAATTTCCAGAAGATCTGCAGACTCGGCGTCGGTGCGGCAGTGGTTGTAACCGGAAAGCTGATTGCGACACCGGGTGCACAGCAGCCGTTTGAGATCCAGGCATCGGAGGTTGTTCTGGAGGGCGATACCACACCGGATTATCCGCTGCAGAAAAAGCGCCACACGCTGGAATATCTCCGTTCCATGACACATCTGCGCCCGCGTACCAATACCTTCCAGGCTGTCTTCCGGGTACGCTCTCTGATTGCCTATGCCATCCACCGCTTCTTCCAGGAGCGCGGCTTCGTATATGTGCACACACCGCTGATTACCGCTTCTGATGCGGAGGGTGCCGGAGAGATGTTCCAGGTTACTACGCTGGATCTTGAGAATCCGCCAAAGACAGACGGCAAAGTTGATTATTCCTCGGATTTCTTCGGAAAGAAAACCAGCCTGACCGTTTCCGGACAGCTGAACGGCGAGACATTCGCACAGGCCTTCCGCAATATCTACACCTTCGGACCGACTTTCCGTGCCGAGAATTCCAACACGCAGAGGCATGCCGCGGAATTCTGGATGATTGAGCCGGAAATTGCATTCGCAGATCTCGAGGATGTCATGGAACTTGCAGAAGACATGCTGAAGGATATTATCCGCTCTGTCCTGGAAAATGCACCGGAGGAGATGGAATTCTTCAACCAGTTTGTGGACAAGGGACTGCTGGAGAGACTGCATCACATCCTGGAATCCGACTTTGCACGTGTAAGCTATACAGAGGCTGTGGAAATTCTCCGGCAGCATAACGATAAATTTGACTATAAGGTTGAATGGGGCACTGATCTCCAGACAGAACATGAGCGCTTCCTGACAGAACAGATCTACAAACGTCCGGTATTTGTCACGGATTATCCAAAGGAAATCAAGGCTTTCTATATGAAGCTGAATCCGGACGGAAAAACAGTGGCTGCTGTCGACTGTCTGGTGCCGGGTATCGGCGAGATCATCGGCGGCTCACAGCGTGAGGAGGACTACGACAAGCTCTTAAGCCGTATGCAGGAGCTCGGCATGGATACCGAGGGCTACAAGTTCTATCTTGACCTCCGGAAATACGGCACAACCCACCACGGCGGATTCGGCCTCGGCTTTGAGAGATGCGTAATGTATCTCACCGGCATGCAGAACATCCGGGATGTCCTTCCGTTCCCGAGAACCGTCGGCAACTGTGAGATTTAAGGAATAACTGATCAGCCCGTTGTCTAAGCCTGAACCTGACCGGATTCTGCCGGAAAGATTCAGGTTTATGTTTATCCGCGGAAAGGCGCCGTCATTATGAGATTCATTCATACCGCAGATGTCCATTGGGGCATGGTACCTGATTCCGATATGCCCTGGGGAAAAGACCGGGCGAATGATATCAGGGAATCCTTCCAGAAAATCATTGCAAAGTGCAGAGAGATCAGTGCGGACTGTCTGTTTATTTCCGGTGATCTTTTCCACCGGCAGCCGCTCACAAAGGATCTTACCGAGATGAATTACCTGTTCAGCTCGATTCCTTCCACCCATGTTGTGATTATTTCCGGAAACCGCGACCGTGTGGAAAAGAATTCTGCACTTCTCAGCTTTGTCTGGAGCAGAAATGTAACCTGGCTTCTCTCCGGACAGCCGGAATCCGTCTATTTTGACGATATCAATACAGAGGTCTTCGGCTTCTCCTATCATTCGCGTGAGATCCACGACCTGGTCATCGACACCATCCATCCGGCGAATGACAGTCACATCCACATCCTGCTGGCCCACGGCGGAGACCAGACGCACATGCCGATCGATCTGGACACGCTCGGGACGCTGCCGTTTGACTACATCGCCCTCGGGCATCTCCACAAACCCGTTGAGATCATTGAGCGGAAGGCTGTTTATCCGGGATCTCCGGAGCCGCTGGATATGACGGAGACCGGTGCGCATGGCTACTATATCGGCGACATCAATCCGATTACCCACAAGGTGCAGCGCCTTTCTTTTGAAACAGCAGGCAATGTAAGCTATGTGCCGCTGCAGATCAATGTCACGAGGAAAACCGGCAATGAGGAGCTCCTCTCCCTGATCCGCACAGAAATCGAGCGGCGCGGCATCCGCAATATCTATCGCCTGCGCATCCGCGGGAAGCATGATCCCGAGACCGTCTTCGATCTCTCGCCGCTGGAAAGCAGCTGCCGGATCGTGGAATCACTGGATGAGTCCGAGCCGGAATACGATTTTCCGGCGCTTTACCGTGAGCACCCGTCCGACATGATCGGCTATTATATCCGTGCACTGCAGAAGGATGATGCAGAAGATATGAGCTATGTGGAAAAGCAGGCGCTCTATTACGGCATCAATGCACTGCTCCGTACCTCCAGAGAAAGGAAATAGGCATGGAATTCATCGATCTGACAATTCATGGCTTCGGGAAATTCCACGACCTGCATATTTCCTTTGCCCCCGGAATGAATGTCATCTACGGGCACAATGAGGCCGGCAAAACCACACTGCACGCCTTCATTCACAGCATGCTTTTCGGTCTTGAGAAAAAGCCGGGTCTTGCCAACCGCAGCAGCCTTTACCGGAAGTATGAGCCATGGGAAGACAGCGGGGAATACGGCGGAGAGCTCCGGTTCCGGTATAACGGACAGATTTACCGGATGATCCGCGTATTTGAAAGAGAAAAACAGAGTCTCACAATCTACAGTGAGACAGAAAGAAAGAAGCTCGACGGTCCCGAGGAATTCCTGAAGCTTGTCCGCGGCGGCATGACAGAAACTGCTTTCTCCAATACTGTCAGCATCGGACAGCTGAAATGTGAAACGAGCCGCTCCATGGTGCAGGAGCTCAAAAACTATATCCGTTCCATGAACACCACCGGTGACCTCAGTCTGGATGCCGACAGTGCGCTCGAGCTCCTCCGCAGCCAGCAGGCGGCGTACAGGGAGAAGCTGGTACCGGAAGCAGCCAAAACCTACTCCTCTCTGATCGGAGAGATCCGCAACATTGAGAGAGAGATCTCCCAGCCGGAATATGAGAACCAGCTGCTGCACTTTGAAAAGCTCCGGGACACGGCAAAGCAGTCTCTCTCGGAAAAGCTGTCCGGCAAGGAAGCACTGATCCAGAAAATCGCGCAGGAAGAACAGACTCTGAAGCTGTCCGGCTTCAGCACGGATACGGAAATACGGGAAGCCGCAGAAAAGGCTTCCGCGGTCTATGCCGACTATAACGAGGGCAAAAAAGAAATGAGCCGCCGCGGACGGATCCTGTTTCCGGTGATCATGGTTCTGCTGAGCTTCATTTCCCTTGCCGGAGCAGCTGTATCAGCCGCTGCCGGTTCCGCAGAATTTGCCGCGGCTTTCCATCTGAGCGGTCTCCTGAATCACGTGCCTGGTATAAATGCACTGTTCCTGCAGCTCCCGATGCAGCCGTCCGTTCTGGTCGGCCTCGGCGCAATCCTTTTTGTGCTGTTTCTGTTTTTTGCCGTTCTGATGATCATCGGGAACCTCCGTGCAAAGCAGCGTTTTTCCGATGCCGCCTTTACGCTCCATGACAATCTCAGTCTGCAGCTCGGAAACGGTGAGATTTCGGACGGTGCCATGCAGGCATACGCAGCACATATGGAGGAGCTGATCCGGGTCTACGGGGATCTCCTGAAAAACCGCAGTGCACTTGAGCAGCTGAACGGCGAACTGAACCAGCTCAGCGATACTGAGAAATCCTGTGATGATGCACTCACAAAGCAGCATGAGAAGCAGGCAGAGCTGGAAGATAAGCTGACACACCTTACAAACGTAAAGAATCGTGCAGAGCAGCTGAAACGCACACTCTCGGAAAATGATCAGGTCACGCAGGAAATTGATGCGGTCAGCCTTGCAATAGAGACTATCACGGATTTAAAAAAGAATATCCGCACGAGCTTCGGTCATTATCTTAATAAAGAAGCAGGCGATCTGATTTCCGGCATCACCGGCGGTGTATATGATTCCATGTGGATTGATGAAAATCTCGGCATCTACATGAACACACCGTCCAGACTGGTCCCGATCGAGGACGTTTCCTCCGGTACCATGGACCAGATTTATCTCTCGCTCCGTCTTGCTGCAGCAAGACTTCTGCAGAAAAACGCAGAGGAGCTGATGCCGCTGATCTTTGATGACAGCTTTGCCATGTATGACGAGGACCGTCTCAAAGCCGCTCTCGGATTTATCAGCAGTGTTTACGCCGGTCAGATCCTGCTGTTCACCTGTCACAAAAGAGAGGCACGTCTCCTGGAAGAGGCAGGACAGCGCTTTAATAAAATTGAACTGTAAAGAGAACTGTACAGAATGCAAAAGAACTGTACAGCGAGATTTCAAAAAGTTCCGGAATTTCAAAACATTCTAAAAAAGATACTGACAGCAATGCCGCAGCGCCCTTTGAGGCACTGCGGCATTGTTATCTGCATCTCTTTATTTTGTAGGATTGTCAAGCTTGGTAACAGCATCAATGATACTGCCGGCCTCCTTGCTGCTCAGCATATCATGGATCCGTCCGATGTCCTTGGCATTCATATGCTTCTTTCCGAGGTATGTTTCGTATACCCTGGAAAGATTCAGCGCCTGTTCCTTTTCCTTGCTCTCCAGTGTGCCTCTTGCCCTGGTAATATCGG
>CAZPEW010000041.1:8665-14155 GCA_964585695.1 uncultured Lachnospiraceae bacterium | reverse complement strand
GTCTTTCTGAAGCGCAAGCCCGTCCATGATGGGCATCTTAATGTCGGTAATTACAATATCCGGATGTTCCGCAGCAATCATTTTCAGGGCATCTCTGCCGTTTGAGACAGAGCCGATTACCTCGACATCTTCAAAGACAGGATTCTTTCTGGACAGAAGAGATTTCAGTCCGATCTGCACCAGCGGCTCATCATCGGCGATTAAAAGCTTATACATTTTCAGCCTCCTTATCTGCCTGCGGAATGTCCTGAGACTGCATGGCGGTCTTTCCGGAGGATGGCAGGTTTTCATCCGTTATGGCCGGCAGGGAGAAACGCATGACAGTATAGCTGCCGGGAACACTTTCAATATGCAGTCCGTACTGCTCTCCAAAGATATACCGGATACGCTGGCTGACATTGCTGACGCCGAGCTTGCGGAAAAATTCATGGGTTGAGGTTTCCGTGCCGCTGAGGATTCCGTCGATCACTTCCTGCGTCATGCCAATCCCGTTATCACGGACTTCAATCAGCATAAGCCTTGCATCCGCCGTACCAGAGAAGCATGCATGTATCTGAATGATTCCGGCCGCTCCTTTGGGCTCAATGCCATGGAAAATGGAATTCTCTATAATCGGCTGGAGAGAAAATCTGGGAATTCTGCATTCCAGGACAGCATTGTCATCAATGATGTATTCCAGCTCGATGGCTCCGCCGTAGCGGTATTTCATGATGGTGAAATAGTCATCTACCAGAGAGAACTCGTCTTTGAGCGGAATCAGGCTTTCTGTTCCTTTGGCGATGTTTTTCATAAGCCGGGAAAGTGCGGTAGCCATGTCGCTGATGCCGTCGGCACCCTGGATGGCAGCCATCCATTTGATGGTGTTTAATGTGTTGTACAGGAAATGCGGGTTCACCTGGGCAAGGAGGATATTGTATTTCAGCTCCTGCTTTACCTTTTCATCCTGCACCTTTTTTTCCATAAGAGAGGAAACATTTTCGGAAAGGTCGTTGATTCCCCGTCCGATGGAACCAAGCTCATTATTCCATTCGATTGAGGCATCTCTGCGGAAATCCCCTTTTCCGGTACGCTCCAGTTTGGCGAGGATCCGGATGACGGGTTTTGTGATGAGCCGGTTCATGACAACATAGAGAATCAGACCCATACAGATAATTGTGGAAAAAATCAGGAGCACAATTCCGATGTAATAATGTCTTTTTGGCAGGAGCTCGGAACGTGAAGGCAGGAGAGAGATACTCCAGTTCTGGTTGCTGAGATAATAGGTGACAAGCTTGTCAGGCAGTTCAGCCGGAACCAGTTTTCCGCTGCTGTATCTGTAGCTGGTATGTCCGTCAAAGGTTATATAGAGTGCTGCGTCCGGCTGCAGATTAAAGTTCTGGAAGCGGTCGGTTATGATCGACGGACTCAGCTCCAGATAAATCCATCCGATTTCCTGAGAAGCATTCGCATTCATGATCGGACGTACAATGGGAATGATTTCAACGTTATTGAACCTGCTGAGCGGATTGTCAATGATTCCGGGCCATATATAATCTTTTGCAGATTTAAGCGATTCAAAGGCGGGAGAGGACATCAGGATCCTGGTTATGACACCGGAAGTATAATACGGAACCGGCTGGAGATTCAGAAATTCGGAACCATCCGAGGTGGATATAAGTGCACGGGAAACGTAATTCTGGATGGAAAAGGTGTAATAGGAGTCGGATATTCTTCTGAAAACAAGGAGTGCGAGCTGGCCCTTGTCAGGGTGCTTTTTATCAGAGATACTGGTAAGATAGCTGCTTACGGTTGAGTCCGTACGGTTCTGATCCGTAAACATGATAACATTCTGCAGATCGGCATTGATCTGGCTTCCGAGGATCTGGAGGCTCTGGGCGGCATCCTGACGCTGGGTCTGGCGGAGATTTTTATCAAATTCCATATTGCTTATTACGGATACAAAAAGAGCCAGCACAAGCGCAAAGCTCAGAGAGCAGACCATGGTCATGAACCGGATGGATCTGGTATTCTGCGGATGCAGCAGGTTTCTAAAAAAAGTACATATTTTAGTTGAAAAAATACATTTATTCTGCATGATTGTAAAAAATATATGAAATAGCAGTAAAGATACTGCATGGAATCGGGGTGACTCATATTCTACAATAAAACCATCAGAACCGCAAGGAATGACACGCGGGGATGCATGCAAAGGGAGACTGCGGAACAGACAGTCTGATGCAGCATCTGTAAAAAACAAGGAGGAAAATGTTATGAAGAAAAAACTGATCAGCGTACTTCTTTCTGTCAGTATGGCAGCAGCTATGCTTGCCGGATGCGGAAGTGCACAGGGCACCGCAGCAGGAACAACGGCAGCCGGGGCAACAGCAGGGGCACAGACGACTGCAGCAGCAGAAACAACAGCAGCACAGACAGAGGCCGCAGCAACGACAGCAGCCGGCGGATCCGGAACCAAGACCCTGAAGTGGGCACTGTGGGATATTTCTTCCACTGTATATTATCAGCCGCTGATTGATGCTTTTGAAAAGGCACATCCGGAATATAAAATCGAGATGGTTGATCTTGGGTCAACGGATTACCAGACCGGACTGGGATCACCTCCTTCCGGGTCCGGCTGTGTCTTTGATCTTGTCACGGTAACGGATGTACCGGGGCTTGTCACGCTTGCCAATAAGGGTGTCCTCGAGCCGCTTGATGATCGCATCAAGAGCGACAGCATTGATCTTGCACAGTACAACGGTCTGACCGATCAGATCAAGGTGAATGACAAGCTGTATGAGCTTCCTTTCCGTTCAGACATCTGGGTTCTCTATTACAACAAAGATGTGTTTGACAAGGCCGGTGTCGCTTATCCTACCAACGATATGACCTGGGATGCATATGACAAGCTTGCAAGATCCGTTACAAATACAACGCCGGGATCCGAAGTATACGGAGCACATTATCATACATGGAGATCTACGGTTATGCTGGACGGAATTCTGGACGGCAAGCATTCGGCAGTTGACGGAAATTATGATTTTGCAAAGCCGTACTATGACATGGTTGTAAAAGAGCAGCAGGATGGCGTATGCCAGGATTACGCAACATTAAAGACCCAGGGACTGCATTATTCCGATGCATTTGCACAGGGAAATGTTGCAACGATGAATATGGGTTCATGGTTCCTGTCCACGCTGATTAAAAAGATTCAGACCGGCGAATATACAAACTGCAAGAACTGGGGCATTGTAAAATATCCGCATGCCGAGGGTGTTGAGCCGGGTTCCACACTTGCAACAATCACAGCACTGGCAGTTCCTGTTTCTGCACCGGACAAGGATGGCGCATGGGAATTTGTAAAGTTTGTAACCGGCGCAGAGGGTGCACAGGTTATGGCTTCAACAGGCAATATCCCGGCACTTACAAATGACAAGATCGTAGATACGATTTCTTCAATGGACGGATTCCCGCAGGATGATAATTCAAAGGCAGCACTGGTACCGTCACATGCATATCTTGAAATGCCGGCCAATGAAAAGGCATCGGAAATCGAGACAGTTCTTAATGAGCAGCATGATCTGATTATGACGGAATCCACGACGGTTGATGCCGGTATCAAGGCCATGAATGACGGAGTGGCAGCGATTCTGGGAAAGTAATCCGTACGGAATGTAAATAAAGATATACCTGAAGCTGAAAGAAGCACTTGAAATCAATTGCACCAGATTGATCTTTAGGTGCTTCTTTCTTTTAAGAGGAGAGGTTTGTATGGGAAACACAGTGACAACAGATATCAGTGCCGCATCCCGCAGGAAAAGGGAGAAGCATAAGGCTTTGGTGGCATATTCCTTTATTGCGCCAAATTTTATCGGCTTTGCGGTTTTTACGCTGGGACCGATCATATTCGCATTTGTAATGGCATTCGCAAGCTGGGACGGAAACGGGCCGATGCAGTTTGTCGGTTTCCGGAACTTTGCGGAGATATTCCGGTCGTCTCGCTTTGTGTCTTCTCTGCGGAATACACTGCTGTACTGCCTTTTTACCGTGCCGGTTACACTGGCAGCAGCGCTGGGACTTGCGGTGATTCTGAACCGTAAGGTCAAAGGACGGAATTTTTTCCGTACAGTCACCTTTTTCCCGTATGTTGCATCTCTTGTTGCTGTTGCTGCGGTATGGAATATGCTGTTTACGCCGGCAAAAAGCGGTATTGTCAACCAGATTCTGATTCATCTTTTCCATACACCGGCGCTTAAGTGGGCAGCGTCTCCCAAAACAGTCATGATGACAATCATCATGTTTTCCATATGGAAAAATATGGGCTATTACATGATTATTTATCTCGCGGGGCTGCAGGGGATCAACGGAGAGCTTTATGAGGCTGCCGGCCTGGACGGTGCCAGCGCAGTGCAGAAATTTTTCTATATCACACTTCCGCAGCTGAAGCCGACCACCTTCTTTGTAACGATTATTTTGACGATCAACTGTTTTAAGGTATACGACATCGTGTATATGCTGGCAGGCGGCAGCAGCGGCATCGTCAATGAAAGTGCCATTGTGCTTGTTTATTATATTTATGAAGAGGCCTTCCGCCACTGGAAGCTGGGCACTGCAGCAGCAGCGGCACTTGTTCTTTTTGCAATTGTACTGGTGGTAACTTTAATTCAGTTCAGAGGCGAAAAGAACTATGCGAATGACTAAGGGGGAACAGATAGAATGAAATCATCATCCAAAACAGTAAACAGAAGAATCGGTACAACGCTTCTGTATGTCATTCTCATTTTCTTTGCCTTTATCATGCTGGTTCCCTTTGTATGGATGCTGTCAGCTTCTGTACAGTACAACAAGGATATTTTTGTAATTCCATTCCACTGGATTCCCGCAAAACCGCGCTGGCAGAATTATATTGATATATGGACCAAGATCCCGCTTCTTGTTTTTACAAAAAACACGGTAAAGCTGACAATCATCGTTACCTTCCTGCAGATTCTTACATCGAGTTTTGCCGCATATGCATTCGCAAAGCTGCAGTTCAAGGGGAGAGATACCTTGTTTCTTGCCTATGTGGCAACGATTGCCGTACCGTGGCAGGTATATATGGTGCCGCAATTTATGTTTATGAGAAGTCTGAATCTCGCGGATACACATCTCGCTATTATCATTCTGCAGGCATTTTCTGCATTCGGCGTATTTATGATGAGACAGTTTTACGAGGGTATCCCGGATTCGCTGTGCGAGGCGGCAAGAATTGACGGTATGAGCGAGTATCAGATTTATTTCCGCATTATGCTGCCGCTTTCAAAACCTGCAATTTCCACGCTTGTAATTTTTACATTCGTAAACACCTGGAATGATTTCCTCGGACCGTTGATTTATCTGACCACAGAATCCAAAAAGACACTGCAGATCGGACTCAGAATGTTTATATCCCAGTACTCTGCCGAGTACGGACTGATTATGGCGGCATCGGTACTTTCCCTGATTCCTGTGCTTATAATGTTTTTATCTCTGCAG
>CAZPEW010000041.1:0-8655 GCA_964585695.1 uncultured Lachnospiraceae bacterium | reverse complement strand
TGTGGAAGGTATTGCTTCCAGCGGCGTAAAGGGATAAGGAAAATCAAGGAGGCTGATGATGTACCCACAGGAAAACAGTGCAAGGACACTCCTGAGTCTGGACGGACTCTGGAAATTCAGAATTGATCGTGGGGAAGCAGAAAATGCGCATTGGGAAAAGAAGTTCCCGGATGATTTTGAGAATCTTTATGTGCCTGCTTCTTATAATGACCAGAGGGAGGACCCGGAATACAGAAACCACTGCGGAACCGTATATTATGAGACGGAAAAGGTGATTCCGAGAGTCTGGGCAGGCCAGCGGATGTTCCTCCGGTTTGATGCGGCGGCGCATTTTACGAGGGTATTCCTGAATGGAGAACTGCTCATGGAGCATCGCTGCGGGTTCCTTCCGTTTGAGAAGGAAATCACGGGACTGGTAAAGCCCGGGGACAGGGTAAAGATTACTGTAAGTACAGATAATTATCTGAATAATAAAACATTTCCGATCGGAAAAGAGAGCGGCACAGCTTTTTTTGGCTCTGACAATGCGCAGGTACCTGCAGTCCGGCAGGCCAAACTCTGGAGAGGTAAGGTGAATCTCCCGAATTTTGACTTTTTCAACTATTCCGGCATCTGCAGGCATGTAAGAATATATACAGTTCCGTCTGCATATATCAGCGATATCACGCTTGTACCGGATATTACAGGAACTGACGGGATTGTAAAATATACGGTCTGCACAGCTGGTGATGAAATACAGGATCCGGTACGGATCCGTATGTATGATCAGGAGGAAAAGCTGGTCGGAGAGTCGCAGGGCAGGAGCGGAAACATATGCATCCATAATGCGGTATTCTGGGAACCGTATCCGGGAATCCCGTATCTTTATCACGCGAGAGTAATGTATGGTGAGGATGAATATACAGAGGATTTCGGCATTCGTACGGTGTCTGTAGAGGGAACGAAATTCCTGATTAACGGAAAACCGTTCTACTTTAAAGGATTCGGAAAGCATGAGGACAGCTTTTTCAGAGGCAGGGGTATAGATGAATGCCAGAACGTGAAAGATGTTTCTCTTCTGCACTGGATTCATGCCAATTCCTTCCGTACCAGTCATTATCCTTATGCAGAGGAAATGTACAGGCTGTGCGACAGGGAAGGAATTGTAATTATTGACGAAACACCGGCGGTCGGTCTTAACGGAGGCAGCCAGGAGAATTTATATCCGCTTGCAGACAAGGAATATCACAGAGAAATTCTGAGAGACATGATCGGAAGAGATAAAAATCATCCGTCAGTTGTCATGTGGAGTCTGGGAAATGAACCGGATACAGAGAATTTTCCGGAAGATGCATACCGCTACTGGCATACGCTTTATGAAGATGCCCATAGGCTGGATCCGGAGAACCGTCCGGTAACGCTGGTATGCTGCCAGAATGATTATACAAAGGATATTACAGAAAGAACAATGGATGTGGCTGCAATCAACCGGTATTACGGCTGGTACAATCTCTCGGGAGATCTGGATGCAGCATGCTACGCATGGAATCTGGAACTGGATTTCTGGGCAAAACAGAATAAACCTGTTATGGTTACGGAATACGGCGGAGATACGATTGAGGGTGTCCATGGAACCACAGCAGAAATGTTTACCGAGGAATTCCAGGCAGAGTATTACCGGAGAATTGATGCGGAGTTTGATAAACGGGATTTCTTTATCGGCGAGCAGTGCTGGTGTTTTGCGGACTTCGGAACACCGCAGGGGGTCATGAGACCGGACGGAAACCGGAAAGGGCTGTTTACGAGGACACGCCGCCCGAAGCTTGCAGCACATACGCTGCGGGATCGCTGGGGCAGCATTCCGAATTTTAATTATAAAGGATGAATCAGAGATGCACAGAACACTGACGGAGCAGGCATTGGAACATGCGCTGCAGGAAACAGGCAGTAAAACAGAAAGCTTTTGGCTTCCGGATATCAGAAACCGGAAAGCATATGATGCGCTGCCGGAGGATGTCAGAATGCGTGTGATCCGGGAAGGCGAGAGAGTCCGGACAGAAGACTGGCCCGGACTTTTTTCCTCGGATTATCTTGAATTTTCCGGTAACGGAAACCGCTCGCATTTTGAGGATAAATATTTTTGCAGGCGCAGAATGCTGTGTGCGCTGACGGCTGCAGAGTGTATTGAAAACAAGGGCAGATTTCTTAAGGACATCCTGAATGGGCTTTATCTTATTCTGGAAGAAACCAGCTGGTGTCTGCCGGCGCATAATACCTATATCCGGGATGCAAAGCAGCTGCCTCTGCCGGATCCGGCACGTCCTGTTATAGATCTTTTTGCGGCTGAAACCGGTGCACTTGCAGCTTTGTGCGAATATCTCCTGCGTCCGGTTCTTTTAAAGATCAGTCCTTTCATTTCAAAGTATGTAGATGATGAACTCCGGAAACGTATATTTGAACCATATTTCAGGGAACATTTCTGGTGGATGGGAAACGGCAGAGAGCCGGTATGCAACTGGACAGTCTGGTGTACGCAGAATATCCTGCTGGCGGCTTTGAGCCATCAGGACAGCGTGCTTCCGGAAGGGGCAAAGCTGCAGGTCCTCCGGAAGGCGGCAGTTTCTGTTGACTACTTCCTGGATGAGTACGGTCCGGACGGATGCTGCGACGAGGGTGCGCAGTATTTCAGTCATGCCGGTCTTACCTTTTTCAACTGCATTGATCTCATGGATCAGGCTGTCGGCGGCAGAATGCAGAGTCTGTTTGCAGAGCCGCTGATCCGGAACATTGCCTCCTATATCGTAAAGGTTTATGCAGGCAATGGATGCTATATCAATTTTGCGGACTGTTCCGTTTATGCAGGCAGAAGAACTGCACGGGATTATCTTTTCGGACGCAGGACGCATAATCCGGTGCTGACAGCATTCGCGGCAGCGGACTACCGGGAGGGAGAGGAAAAAGGAGAGAACCTCCTGCTGCAGTCCGGGGAGATCAATCTTTATCATCATCTGCAGCAGATTTTCTGCCATGAGGAGATGATGAGCTATCCGCCGGAAAAAACATGTCCGGAGGATGTATATTTTGAGAGCTGCGGGCTGATGGCTGTCAGAGACGGACATTTTGTGCTTGCTGTAAAGGCAGGAGACAATGCAGACAGCCATAATCATAACGATACCGGTTCGGTGATTCTCTATAAAGACGGGAAGCCGTTTCTGATTGATCTCGGCGTTGAAACGTATACGGAAAAGACCTTTTCTGACAGAAGGTATGAAATATGGACAATGCAGTCCGGTTATCACAATCTGCCGACTTTTTATCCGTATAAAAACGATACCGGCAGCGAGGAAAGCGGGAAATCCGCGCAGGCAGCGCCTGCGGATGTACCGATCATGGAAAAAGCCGGAAGCAGATACTGTGCAAAAGATGTCCGGTGCACGCTTGGGGAACGCGAATGCAGAATGTCCATGGATATTGCGGCAGCATATGATGATCCGGGTGTTGTGTCCTATTTGAGAACGGTTACATTCTGCAAGGGTGAAAAGGTTGAAATAGAAGACGAGTATACCGGCAGCCGCCGCTGTGTGCTCAGTCTGATGACTTATGAAAAGCCGGTGCCGGCAGAGCATGATGAAACAGCGGCAAAGGGAGACTATGTGCTTAAGCTCGGTACGCTGGGCAGCATAATACTGCATAATGCCGCAGCGGTACAGATCCAGGAGCTTCCGATCCGGGATCCAAGACTCGGACAGGTATGGAAGCATGACTGCTATCGCATACTGGCTACCTGCGGAGACGGCAGACTTACAGTGGCCATACCGGAGGAAACGGTATAATGGGACAGAAAAAAGTATATATGGAGGAAACAGTATGATGGGACAGAAAAAAGTATATACAGCAGAAGATTTTGCGGAGCGGAAGGCGGCAGCAGATGTTCTTCTTTCTGTTCTGCATCCGCTTACGGCCTGCTGCTCAGAAGGATGTGCTTTTTTTAAGCTGGGAGTGACGGCGGCCCATTATGAGGAACGTTCTGCCTGGATGGAAAGCTTTGCACGTCCGCTTTGGGGACTGGTGCCTTTTTTCCTCGGCGGAAGCAGTAATCCGGAATTTGAGGAAATATACAGGAAAGGCATTGTTTCCGGAACAGATCCGGCGAGCCCGGAATACTGGGGGGAATGTCATGATTACGATCAGAAATTCTGCGAAATGCCTGCCATCGCGCTGGGACTGCTGCTTGTGCCGCAGATTTTCTGGGATCCGCTTACTGCAGAACAAAAGCACAATCTGGCCGAATGGCTTAATGAAATCAACCGTCATGACTGCTGCTCCTGCAACTGGCAGTTTTTTAATATTCTTACGAATGTTGCCTTAAAAAAGCTGGGACAGAAATACAGTGACGAATGTCTCCGCCGGGGACTTGCGATGATTAATGCATATTACGATCAGGGCGGCTGGTATAAAGACGGGAATGAAGGCGACAAGGATTATTACAATCCGTTTGTCATGCAGACATTCGGACTCCTGTATGCGCATTTTATGAAAGAGGAGGATCCGGCTGCTGCGGCACAGTTTATGCAGCGTGCCAGAGAATTTGCCGAGGACTTCATTTACTGGTTTTCACCGGATGGGGCCAGTTTCCCTTATGGCAGATCCATGACATATCGGTTTGCCGAGGTCTCCTTCTTCTCGCTTTGTGCAATGCTTTCCGCTGAAGTACTGCCGCTCCCGGTTTTGAAGGGACTGATTTCCAGACATCTGGCAGACTGGATGAACCGTCCGGTTTTTGACAATGCCGGGATTCTCACGATCGGGTATGGATATCCCAATCTCCAGATGTCCGAGAGCTATAATGCACCGGGCTCTCCGTACTGGGCGCTGATGGCATTTTTCTTCCTGGGACTGCCGGAGGATCATCCGTACTGGAAATGTGCGGCGGCACCGCTGCCGGAGCTTGAACGTATACATTATCTGCCGCATGTACCGATGATTGTACAGCACGGGGCGGGGCAGGTGACAGCGCTGGTGCCGGGCAGAGCGCATGCGGATGAGCATGGACATACGCTGGAAAAATATTCAAAATTTGCATATTCAAGCCGTTTTGGATTCAGCATATCCAGGTCAGACCTGAATCTTTCTGAATGTGCGCCGGACAGTACGCTTTGCATAGAGGTATTCGGGCATTGTTTTACAAAGAATCTGACGGACAGCTATGAGACAGATGAGCATCATATCCGCATGCAGTGGTCGCCTTTCCGGGGGATCCGCATCAGAACGGATATTGAAGCCACGGAAAAGGGACAGATCCGGACGCACGTGATCGAGAGTGATACAGAGGCCAGAGCATATGATGCCGGTTTTGCTGTCTGCGACGACAGCACAGCGGAATGCACTGCCGACGGCGGTATGGCCATGGTCCGGAACCGGGATGGATACTGCAGTGTTAAATGCATTGCCGGAGACGGAACAGGAGAAATTCTGAAGGCGGCACCAAATACGAATCTTATATATCCTAAAACAAAAATTCCGATGATCTGCTATTCTGTCGGAAAAGGAACACAGATTATCAGGACAGAGGTCCGGTATCTGTAACAGGACGAGGGCGCAGAATATCAGGACAGAAAACTGGTATCCGCAACAGGACGAGGGGAAATATGGAAAAAGAGGAACAGCAGGCATTTGCGGCTGCAGTACTGAACAAGGTATCTGCCAAACTGAACTGGGTAGCAGATAAAAACTACGGCAGGCTGCCATATACGACAGACGAAAAGGGAAATTACATCGACAAGGCGGATCCGCGGGTGAACTATCCTGCGGATGACGGCATCAGCTGGTGGACAAATGGATTTTTCGGCGGACTCATGTGGCTTATGTATATTGAGACGAATGATGAGAAATATCTGCGGACAGCAAGGAAATCAGAGGAACAGCTGGATAAGTGCTTTGCGCTGTTTTACGGTCTCCATCATGATGTCGGATTCATGTATATGCCGACAGCTGTCATGGATTATCGTCTTACTGGAAATGAAGACGGAAGAAAAAGAGGGCTTCATGCAGCAACGCTCCTCGCAGGGAGATATAATCCGGCGGGGCGTTTTATACGTGCCTGGAATGAAAATTACGGGGGAGATCCGACAGGACGTGCAATCATTGACTGCCTGATGAATCTGTCGCTTTTATACTGGGCCTCGGATGAAATCCATGATCCGAGGTTCAGGGAGATTGCCATGAATCATGCAGACACGGCAGTGAAGCATTTTGTAAGGGATGACGGGTCCGTAAAACATATTGTGGATTTTGATCCCGAAACCGGCTGCTGCCTGAAGGATGAGGGCGGGCAGGGATACTGCCGCGGTTCCTCGTGGCTGCGGGGGCAGGCCTGGGCAGTATACGGCTTTACGCTGAGTTATTTGCACAGCGGCAGGGAAGTGTATCTGGAAACAGCAGAAAAAGTTGCGCGGTATTGTATTGGAAACATACCGGCAGACGGGATTCTGCCGCTTGATTTCCGCCAGCCTGCAGAGCCGGCGCTGGAGGATTCCTGCGGTGCTGCCATTCTTGCATCCGGTCTTTTGAGTCTTGCAGCTGCCATGCAGGGCGAAAAGGCTGAGCTTTACCGTGCTGCAGGAATCAGGATCCTTACTGCGCTGGCGGAGAAACGGGCGGACTACGGACATGGCTGCGACGCAGTCATTGAGAGATGTTCTGCCGCGTATCATGATAAAAAACATCATTTTCCGATGATATATGCGGATTTCTTTTTTACAGAGGCACTGATGAAATTAAAGGGCAATTACAGACTTGTCTGGTAAGATAAAGCCGGTGCTGTGCCGGAGAGTTATATCTGTCATGGCGGATCGCATTGTTTTTCTGTCTGCTGTTCTGTGCTATACTGAACGCTGTAAATAGATAACAGCATAGAACAACAGAGGATCCCATGACCAAAAACATGACTGAGGGTAAACCCATGCAGCTTTTGCTGCGTTTTGCACTGCCGCTTGTGCTGGGGGACCTTTTCCAGCAGACTTATAATATTGTAGACGCTGCGATTGTAGGGCGGACGCTGGGTGCAGCTGCACTTGCCAGTGTCGGGACCTCCAGCAGTGTCCAGTTTCTTGTACTTGGCTTCTGTATCGGCATCAGCCAGGGCTTCGGGATTCCGGTTGCACAGAGCTTCGGGGCAGGGAGACTCAGTGAGATGCGGAAGAATATTTTCCATTCGATTCTGCTGACTGCCATCTTTGCGGTCCTCCTTACGGGGCTCTGCTCGGTTTTCTGCATGCAGATTCTTGCACTTCTCAAAACGCCGGAGGAAATCCGGCCGGATGCCTGGCGGTATCTGGTTATCATTTTTCTGGGGATCCCCTGTACGCTTTTGTACAATGTCTGTTCCAGTATCCTGAGAGCAGTCGGGGACAGCAAAACCCCGTTCTATTTTCTGGTATTCTCTGCAATACTGAATGTTTTCCTCGATTTTTTCTGTATACTCAGTCTCCGCATGGGGGTTGCGGGTGCTTCCTTTGCGACGGTTGTGTCGCAGGGAATCAGCGGCGTGCTCTGTGTTCTTCTGATCCGGAAAAAATATACGGTTCTGCATCTTTCCAGAGAGGACTGCCATCCGGAAAAACGGACAGCGTGGTGCCTCATCGGCATGGCGGTGCCGATGGGTCTGCAGTATTCCATTACGGCGATCGGCAGCATGGTTATGCAGAGTGCGAATAATTCTCTCGGGACGGTGTATGTCTCAGCATTCGCGGCGGGGAGCAAGCTGAAGCAGTTTACACTGAGCCCGTTCCAGGATATTGCGGCATCGGTGGCGACCTTTGTCGGGCAGAATCACGGCGCCGGCAAATACAGGAGGGTGCGCGAGGGTATCCGGAGCGGTCTCAGGATCAGCGTTCTGTATGGCGTGCTGATCGGCATTGTCCTCATTTTCTTCGGGCGCGACATGTCGCTTCTGTTTATTTCCGGAGACCACGTGCGGGAACTGGATGCTTCCGGGCAGTATCTGCGGTGTATGGGATATTTCTACTGGCTGCTCGCTTTCCTGAATGTTGCCAGGATGACCATACAGGCAATCGGATTCCCGGGCTATGCCATGTATGCAGGGGTGCTTGAGATGATTGCACGTTCGGCAGTCAGCCTCCTCCTGACACCGGTTCTGGGATTTACGGCCATCTGCTTTACCGATCAGGTTGCGTGGGTTGCCGCAGTTCTGTATCTCATGCCGCTGATGGAACACTGCATTAAGAAAGCAGAAAGCGGCGGACAGCGGCTTGCGCCGGATGCATGATCTGCATTGGAAAATAAGCGGAAATCAGATGATGCGGATGTCAAAAGCATGATTGCGGATTATAGGATACGGGGTATACAAAGGCAGGCGCGGCGTGTGTGACCCGGATGATGAGGAAACAGGCCGAGAGAATCAAAATGCTGATTCAGGCCTGCTTTTTTGGGGCATTTTTTGAATTTTTATCGCCGGGAACAGGCCTGATACAGAAAATTGTGGCATCAGGCCTGCTTTATACAGATGGTTTGATAAATAGATAACGAACTCTTGCGACAAAGCAGGCCTGCATTGAAATGAATCCTTTTCAGGCCTGCTTTTGCTGTTGCGGGAGTGCTAAATTAACAAATTTTACAGGCCTGTAAAGACATTCGAGGGATTTAGGCCTGTAAGAC
>CAZPEW010000040.1:6323-14405 GCA_964585695.1 uncultured Lachnospiraceae bacterium | reverse complement strand
CCGGCTGCTGCTGGCCGCGACGGAGTCTGCAGCAGGAAAGCCGGCAGAGGTTGCTTCATTCCCCGGTTATACGGATACGGCAGTTATTGCAGGACAGCTCGGAAATGAAAATACCATGTCCTACGGTCCGGGCAGTCTTGACCAGGCGCATAAGCCTGATGAATACGTGATGACTGCAGACATCCGGAGATGCAAGGCTGTTTATGCAGAACTGTTCCGTCAGTATCTTTCTTTATGAAACAGGCATCCGGGTGCTGCTTTACTGTGGTGTTTCTCCGGACAGAGCTGCCGGGAAATCGTACCGTCTTATTTCTGCATTTTTAATGCCGAAAGCGGCAAATTCCTCGTTTGTCATATCATGAAAATAAGATTCGATAAACCGGGAGATGCCGTTATGTGCAACCAGCAGATAAACCTTATCGGGCTCCTGCTTCAGTTCATCCAGGAGATTATAGATTCTCTGCGCCATCTGCAGCATGGATTCACCGCCATCATAGCGGTCTATGAAGTGCTGCTTGGCAAGCTCAAAGTCAGCACCATGGCGGGGCGTGGATTCCCATTTTCCGAAATTCTGCTCTTTAAGACGCTCATCGATCCGGAGCGGAATACCGGTGATTTCAGAAACATGTACGGCGGTATCATAAGCTCTGGACAGCGGTGATGTGAGGATTTCGTCGATCCGGAATATACCGGAGTCTGTTTTCTCTTTTACCTCGCGGCCGAGTGCAGCAGCCTGTTCATGACCTTTTTCGGTAAGCGGGCTGTCACTTGCACCGCAGATTTTGTTTTCAACATTCCAGACGGTCTGTCCGTGCCTTGCAAAATATAAATGTCCCATTGTCTTTCCTTCCTTTGCTGATCATCCGTCAGAATTCTGACATCTGTCCTGCTATTATAACCTTTAATATATGGATTGCCAATGCAGGCTGCAGCGTGCTAAGATATCTGCAGGATAATAAATGACAGAGGTAAATGACATGCAGTATAAACTGATTGCACTGGATCTTGACGGAACACTGACCAACTCAAAAAAAGAAGTGTCGCCGCGCAATAAAGAGGCTATCCGCAAAGCTGCGGAAAAGGGTGTTAAAATTATTCTTGCTTCCGGGCGTCCGCTTGTAGGCGTGGAGCCGGTTGCAGACGTTCTGGATCTCCGTAAAATCGGAGGATATATTCTTGCTTACAACGGCGGACATATCGTGGACTGCAGCACAGGAGAGTCGCTGATCCGTGAAACGATACCGGAGGAATATTATGCGGATATCTGTACATTAAAGGACCGCTTTGACGGTTTTGAGATTCTGACATACAGTCATGCCGGTGTAATTGCAACCAGTGCTGCGGACAGATATGTAAATCTGGAAGCAAAAATCAACCGGATACCTGTTTTTCAACCGGAAAACCTGCTGTCAGCCATTGAGGGACCCGTCTGCAAATTTCTTGCAGTCGGAGAATATGAAAAGCTGAAAGAGGTTCAGACATATCTGAAAACAAAATATCCGGGCAAGCTGAATGTGTTCTTTTCGGAAACCTATTTCCTGGAGATTGTGCCGCCCGGCATAGAGAAGGCAGCGTCTCTGGAAAAGCTGCTCCGTAAGCTGGGGCATACCAGGGAGGAACTGATTGCCTGCGGAGACGGACTGAACGACATTACGATGATCAGTTATGCCGGACTGGGTGCTGTTATGGAAAACGGACAGGACGCTCTTAAGGAGAGGGCGGACTACATTACGGATACAAATGACAATGACGGGGTAGCCGAGGTCATTGAGAAGTTTATCCTGGAGTATCCGGAATATAGACTGTAGGGTATCTGCGGCAGCTGCTTTTCTGTAAAAATATTTTATGTTTTTTATTGCTTTTCCATAAAAATATTCGGTAAAATTATACTAAATAATTTTCTGAAATACTTTATTATTTTGTGATATTGTGATATGATCATGTCCTGAGGTTTCTGCGTTTTATGCAGAAGCACAAAGCGGTTTCCTTTCAGATGGAGAATTACATATGGAACTGACAGAACATAACGACAGGTATGGCTGGCTTTCACCGGATGGAAAATTCATTGAGGGAGTATGGGGTTCGCATACGACAATGGCTTGCAGAATCATTGAGGACAATGCATGGTCCGGTGAGTTTGCCGCACATAGCTGTATGAATGAACGCGATTTTTTATGCGATAAAGGCTACTGTCTGATTCATGACCCAAGCTGTCATGATGCGAGAGCCACACATATCCGGCCGCTTACGGATATGCAGAGGGAGTTTCTCTACGGATATTTTATAGACCGGGGACTTCAGGAAAAAGCAGAAAAATATCTGACAGAGGAATTCTGAACATTTGCATACCGGCAAAACTGAATATTGAACTGTAAACTATGTATATCCTGAGAATTGGCTCAGAGTTTCTACCAACTGCCGTAAAGAGTTGACTACATAAGACGAATGTAGCCGGGCTCTTTTTTTGTGCTGACAGCAGCCGTGAGATAAGCGGGCAGAGAGCGTGCAGGTTCCGAGCCTGCAGTCTGCACAGAATGGAAAGCCCGGCAGAAATGGAGTGAATGATGTCACAAATCAACGAAAAGCAAATTGCAGAATGGAACCAGAAGGAACATGGGGATTTTGTACTGAAAGGGCATGTCTGCTTCAGCAAAAGCAAGGATGAAATTTCTATTACCGAAAACGGATATATTGTGTCTGTTAACGGGATTTCACAGGGTGTATTTACGGAACTGCCGGAGGAATACCGGAGTTTCCCGCTGCATGATTTCGGAGATCAGCTGATTGTTCCGGGTATGTCGGATCTGCATGTCCATGCACCGCAGTATACCTACCGCGGACTGGGGATGGACATGGAACTTCTGGACTGGCTTAAAACGCATACTTTTCCGGAAGAAAGCAAGTATGCATCTCTTGATTATGCAGAGCGTGCATATACAATTTTTGCGGATGATCTGAAGCACAGTGCAACTACGAGAGCCGTTGTGTTTGCAACCATGCATGCACCGGCAACCGAGCTTCTGATGGATAAGCTGGAAGCGGCAGGACTCTGCAGCTACGTCGGAAAAGTCAACATGGACAGAAACAGCACAGAGACACTGACGGAGGCTTCAGCGGAAGAGGCACTGCGGGTAACTGAAAAATGGATTGAGGATACCAGGGACCGCTATCAGAACACCAGGCCGATTCTGACACCACGCTTTACACCGTCCTGTACGGATGCGCTTATGCGGGGACTGGGCGATCTGAGGAAGAAATATCATCTGCCGGTACAGAGCCATCTGTCAGAGAATCAGTCAGAAATAGCATGGGTAAAGGAGCTATGTCCATGGTCCTCAAGTTACGGCGACACCTATGATCAGCCGGGACTCCTGGATGAGGTGGATGGAACCATCATGGCACATTGCGTTTACACAGACGGAGAGGAACTTGCTCTTCTGAAAGAGAGAGGCGTATATATTGCACATTGTCCGCAGTCCAATATCAATCTTGCATCAGGCATTGCTCCGGTCAAGAAATTCCTTGAGCTCGGCATGCATGTGGGTCTCGGTACAGATGTGGCAGGCGGTTCAAGCCTTTCCATGTTCCGTGCGATCCAGGATGCTGTGGCCGTTTCCAAGCTGCGCTGGCGTATTATGGATCAGAGCAGGAAGCCGCTGACAACGGAAGAGGGATTCTATCTGGCAACGCTTGGCGGCGGTGCATTTTTCGGAAAAGTCGGAAGTTTCCTCGCAGGTTATGAGATGGATGCGCTTGTGCTGGATAACAGTGCAATCCGGACAACAAAAGAACGCAGCATCAAGGATGCGCTGGAACAGTATATCTATCTTGCACAGGAAGGCGGCAGAATCAGTGCCAAGTTCGTAAAGGGCAGAAGAATATTCTGATCAGAGAATACAGAAGTGGCAGGCTGTCAGTACTGCGGCAGTCCGCAAAAAGGGCACTCCCTCACGGGGGTGCTTTTTTAACGCAGAGGAAATGAGATCCTGCACATCATAAAAAAGCCCGCTGGGATCGCACTCCGGACCGGCGGTACGGCCTGTGCAGATTCTGCTTGCAGAATACAGGATTCATAGTAAAATAAAAAGAGAACATACATTCTGCAGATCAGGAGACGGAGAGGAATATACAGATGATAGATTTACTGGAAGATCTGAACCCGGAGCAGGCAGAGGCTGTCACTGCGACGGAGGGATATATCCGCGTACTGGCAGGAGCGGGATCCGGCAAAACCCGGGCACTTTCCCGCCGCTTTGCCTATCTTGTTAATGAACTCGGCATACTGCCGGGTAATATTCTCTGTGCTACATTTACAAATAAAGCAGCAAATGAAATGCGGCAGAGGATTCATAAGCTGACGGGCGACAACGATACAGGCTACATCAGCACATTCCATGGTTTCTGTGTATCTGTTCTGCAGGAGGACAGCCATGCCGTGCAGTATCCCAAAAGCTTCCTGGTCCTGGATAATGCCGATATAGATGATATGCTTAAAATCATCTATGAGGAGAGAGGACTTACGCTGCGCGATAAAACCTTTGCACAGGCGAGGGATATGTTTGAGATGCGCAAGGGAGTCTATGAGCCGGATTATTACCTCCATATGATCGGCATGTCGCTGGAGGAGCTGCATCAGAAATATCTGTCTGCTTCCGGGACAGAAGATATTCTCTTTTACGGATACCTTTATCAGGAGAAAAAGTGTTTCGGCCTGGACTACAATGATCTGATTAAATTCACGCTCTATATTTTTGAAACCAGTCAGGACATCTGCCTCAAATGGCAGAAACGGCTTGAATATATCATGATTGACGAGTTCCAGGATATTGATCCGCTCCAGTACAGGCTGATGGAGGTGCTCTGCGGATATCATAAAAATCTGTTTATAGTAGGAGACCCCGATCAGACGATCTATACATGGAGAGGCGCGAATGTCCGTTATCTCCTGGACTTTGACAGGCAGTTTCCCAAGGTAAAAACGATTCTGATGATGCGGAATTACAGGTCAACGCCGCAGATTCTTGCGGCATGCAATTCACTCATTGATAAAAACAGACAGCGCATCAGGAAAGAAATCCTGCCGACTCTGCCGGATGGTGTGCCGGTGGTCTGTCATCTTGCCGAGGATGCGGAGCAGGAGGCACGATGGATGGTCAAAAACATTGACACACTGCATCGTATGGGAGTTTCTTTCCGGGAAATCACGCTGCTTTACCGCGCTCATTATGTTACAAGAACGATCGAGGAGGTATTTATCAGAGAAAAAATACCTTATACCATCTACAGCGGCGTGCAGTTTTTCGGACGCACAGAGATAAAAGACGCATTGTCCTATCTCCGTATGATTGTATATCAGGATGATCTTTCCTTCCGGAGAATCGCGAATGTTCCAAGACGGAATCTCGGCGTAAGGCGGATGAAATTTCTTGAGGAATATGCCGGGAAGCATGAAACCAGCCTGTATCAGGCGCTGGAGCAGACAATTGATGATGAGATTTTCAAGGGTACGCAGGCCGGAAGCTTTATTGCACTGATCGGAAAATATGCGCATGATTATGCAGAACGGCCGATTTCCGAGGTACTGGCACATATTCTGGATGAATCCGGGTATGAGAGGATGCTGCGGACAGAAGGGTCACAGGAGAGACTGGATAATCTGGCAGAGCTGAAGCAGTCTGTATTTGAGTTTGAAACAAGCTGCGGGGAGGAGAGCACGCTGGAGGCCTATCTCAGAAACACAGCACTTTTTTCCAACATGGATGCTTCGGACACACATGATGCGGTGAAGCTTATGACCGTGCATACGGCCAAAGGACTTGAATTTCCGTATGTGTTTCTCTGTGCGCTGAGTGAGGGGATTTTTCCTTCCAGAAAGACCAGTACACCAGATGGAATGGAGGAGGAACGCAGGCTCTTTTTCGTAGCCATGACAAGAGCGGAAAAGGGACTCTATCTCTCTGAGGCGGCCGGGAGAAATTTTGACGGCTCTGCACGGTATCCGTCCCGTTTCATTCTTGATATCAATCCGGAACTTCTTTCCTTTACCGCCGCGCCCAAAGCGGAACTGATCGCGGAAACGGAAAACTACATCCGTATGACGGACGGGAAACTGCGCAGTGCTGTAAAAGAGAGCAGCTTTTCCATCGGCGACAGAGTGCACCACAAAGTATTCGGTGACGGAATCATCACCGGCGCAGACCGGGATAAATCCTGCTATACTATCCGCTTTGACGGTATGCTGACAGAACGGCAGCTGTCTTTCCGTGTTCCTCTTTTAAAGCTGGGATAAAACGGCTGCCTTTCCGGTTCTGCTGTGTTCTCAGCTGGTTTTTGTCCTGCTGATCCGGACCATGATAAAGGAAAGAACGGTGATCCCTGCGCAGGGAATGATATTGGTATACATGCCGGCCTGCAGTCCGAAGCAGTCAGCTGCGATGCCGATGATATAAGGCATGACGATTGCACCGATGCTGGACACCGGAAAGAGCACACCCATGCTTGCTGTGCTCATCTGTTTCCCGACGCCGGCAACAGCCACCGGGTTGATGGGTGCCATCATAAAGGCAAAGGCAAACAATCCCGCCAGTGCAGGAAGCGGCGCATGCAGCGTGATGAGGACAGCGTAGAGCAGTGTACAGCCGAAGCCATAGAAGGTCAGAACCTTAAAGGTATCTCTGACAGGAAAGACAAAGGCAATCAGGAGTCTTGCGATCAGCGTGGCAGTCCACATGACGGTCATGGTATAGTTTGCATAGAGTCCGCTCAGGATGTTTTCATCTTTGTAATAGGTTACAAGCCATCCCGTGACGCTGGTTTCAGCAGCATTCTGACAGAATACCAGTGCCGTAAGCACCCAGAAAACCGGGCTTTTCAGAAAGGAAAAATCTGACCGACGATCTCCTCCTGCTGTTTCCTTTTTTCCGCCGTCCAGATCCTGAGAAAAGAAAACAAGCCAGAAGGCAAGGCCTGCAAGTGCTACGCCGGCCATTGCAAAATTTTTATTTATTCCAGCAAGGAAAGATATGAGAATCGGACAGATCAGCGCACCCATTGCGTAGAATGAATGCATCAGACTCATGCCGCGTGTCCGGTTCCGGGAGTGATTGCCAACCAGAACGGTACAGTTGTTGAGAGCACAGCCCTTGGCGAGACCGACCATCAGAAAGGCGAGAATCAGGAATCCGGTAATACCGGTAAAGGTCATCAGAGCATACCCCAGGAAATAGCCGGAACCGAGTACCAGTACAGTGTTTCTGGCACCGATTTTTGCAGGGAGAATTCCGGAAAGAAAAGATGCAATGACATTTCCGATGCTCATAAAAGAGAGCAGCATTCCGGTCACGCCAAAGGAAAAGCCATATTTCTCGCGCAGGATACTGACAATGATACCGCTGGAGATAGCACAGAGTCCGCTTATAAAGAATGTTATCAAACCGGTATTGCGCATTCGTTCATCTGTAGTCATTTAGAAGCCTCTTTTGTATGTAGGATGGAAGAATTATAGCACGGATTTTGTGAAAGCGGTACCAGCTGTGCGTTTCTGCCGCTTTTTGGAGTCTGCCCGCATCCGGAAGCGGAATCTGCCGGGGCAGGAGAGAGGCATGCGGAGCATCCGCCGGGCATATATGGGGGCATGCTTCCGGGACAGCGCCGCTTGAATATGGCGTATATTTCATTTATAATATTTAACATTAAATCATAAGGACAGAAATACATTTGAGAAATCAGAATATCAGCAGCAAATCAAATAACAGGATATCTCCTTACAGCGGTGAAAGAAGGATCAGATGTATAAGGCATGCTGTACTGACAGCCGTTATTACAGTATTCTGTTTCAGCGTGACAGCCTGCGGGATACCGGCAGAAGCGGAAACCGGTGCAGCAGTCTTGACTGCTGCAGAAGAATCATCGGAAGCTGAAACGGCAGAGCAGGATCCGGCAGATCTGCAGAAAATCACCTTTACCGTACCGGAGAAGTTCTCAGTCCTTGCGGATCAGACACTTTGCGATGCAGAAGCAAAGCGCAGGGGCTATGCTTATATTACAAAGAATTCCAACGGAAGTACAACCTACTGCATGACT
>CAZPEW010000040.1:4172-6313 GCA_964585695.1 uncultured Lachnospiraceae bacterium | reverse complement strand
TAGAGGTGGCGCGGGTCCTCGCCCTTTCCGTGGGCATGACTGTCGGGCAGCACAGGCGGATGATGAAGGAACTTAAGGCAAGGCTTATTGATGAGATTGATGCACTGCCTGGTTCCGCGTCATATCCTGATTTTGACAGAATTGAAACCAATGACAGTACATTCACATCTTTTACGGTTTATACCAAATCTGACAAGGTGCCGATCAGCGATTCCATGGTGCTGGTCGTATTGTACCGCTACGGAAAAATGTACAGTTATTTCAACGCGCAGGAACCGCAGACCATACATGTGGATTTTGTAAACTTTTATTCAGGGGAAATGATCCGGAATGCAGATTCTGACAACAGCAGCGAGTAAGCGCAGAGAGAAATGAGGGCATCATGACACACAATTTTTTTGCGACTGTTTCAAGAATGAAATATATTGAAAGATGGGCATTGATGAGAAATGCCCGACCGGAAAATCTGAGCGAGCATGCGCTGGAGGTTTCCATGATTGCTCATGCGCTGTGTACGATTGCGAATGTACGCTACGGCAGAGCTCTGAATCCGGAGCGGGCAGCGCTGATCGGTCTTTATCATGATGCATCGGAAATAATCACGGGAGATATGCCGACGCCGGTGAAGTATTATAATCAGAATATCAGGACAGCCTATAAGGAAATCGAGAGGGAGGCAGACCTGCGTCTTTTAAAGAAACTGCCGGAGGATCTGCGCCCGTCCTATGAAAAAATTTTTAATACCGGGGGAGCGGAGGAAAGCCCGGAGGAAATATACATGCGCCGCCTCGTCAAGGCGGCAGATAAACTTTCGGCGCTGATCAAATGCATAGAGGAAACAAATGCAGGCAACATGGAATTCCGTACAGCAAGGGAAAGTACGGAAAAAAGTCTCCGGAAACTCTGTGCAGAGCTGCCGGAGGTGCAGGATTTCATGGATGAGTTTCTGCCTCCGTACGGAAAAACACTGGATGAGCTGTCATAAGAATATCTTTTCTGCAGACGGAAAATATCATAAAAAGGACAGGTATCCGGCACTTTGGAAGGTGCAGGAAATCTGTCCTTAAATAATGCCGCAGCACCGTATAGGTGCTGCGGCATTTCCTTTGTGAACTTTACGGTGTCTGTATTCCGGTAAGCATTCCCCGGTACGGAACTTATCTGTACAGCATCTCTCAGTGCAGGAATTTCTGTTCGGTTACACTGTAGACACCGCGCGGTGTGCAGCGGATTTCAGGAATAACCGGAAGTGCCATGAAAGAGAGCGTGATAAACGGGTCCATTCCATCCGGAACACCCATCCCGTGTGCTTCCTGTATCATTGTTTTCATCTTGCTGCTGACATAGTCATACGGCTGGTCGGAAATCAGTCCCATAACCGGGAGCGGAAGTGTATCGAATACCTTGCCGTCCTCGACAATGGTATAGCCGCCGTGGGTTCTTTCCAGCTCTTTTACAGCAAGCAGGATATCATTGTCATTGTCGCCGATTACGATAATATTGTGGCTGTCATGGGAAACCGAGGAGGCAATGGCACCATGGCGGAGTCCGAATCCGGATACCGCGCCGACGCCGACCTTGCCGGTAGCCTTGTGGCGTTCAAATACGGCAATTTTATCAATGGCACCATCCGGTGTAAATACAGTTTCTCCTGGAAGCACGGTGTTTTCTGCTTTTGTAAGAATCTCGCCCGGAATCATATGGATAACCGGGAAAGGTCTGCCGGTCTGCGGAATTATGAGCTTCTCCGGATCCAGCGGTGCAAGATGCACAGTATCCATAAGCTTGTCAGGACACGGCTTCGGTTCTATCTTCAGACGGTCATTGATCAGCTCACCCTTGTAAAATACCATCTGTGCATTGAAATTCTTGATGGAATCCCATACTACAAGATCTGCATCATATCCTGGTGCGACAGCACCGGTTCTGCGGAGACCATAGCATCTTGCCGGCTGGATGGTAGCCATCTTGATGGCTGCGATCGGGCTGATGCCCATGCTGACAGCTTTGCGGACATTGTGGTCGATATCTCCCTCGAGCTCAATATCCTCAATGTGCTTATCATCCGTGCAGAAGCAGAAGCCCTCGGTATTTGTATTGTTTTCCACAATCCCCATTACGATGGCTTCCAGATTTCTTGC
>CAZPEW010000040.1:0-4162 GCA_964585695.1 uncultured Lachnospiraceae bacterium | reverse complement strand
ATGATCTGTTGTGATGCCTGCCATTACGTAAGCTGCAAGCTGCTCATCGGTAAGTCCCGGTGCATGACCGTCTTTGATCTTTCCGTCAAAAAGCTCCAGCTTTTCATTCATCTCCGGGTCACCGTTGATAACGGAGTAGCAGTCCATGACTTCTCCGAGACCGAGTACACGGCGGTTGTCCAGATATTTCTTCATTTCCTTTGCTGTCAGCTTAAAGCCGTTGTCATCAATCGGCGTAGCCGGTACGCAGGATGCAATCATAACATAGACGTGGGCAGGGCAGTCCCTGGTCTGTTCCAGCAGGTAGTCAATGCCGTCCGTACCCGAGACATTCGCGGCTTCATGCGGATCAACCATAAAAGTTGTTGTACCGTGCTTTGCTGCACGGGAGATCAGAACCTGCGGATTGACAAGCGTAGACTCAAGGTGCAGATGCGCATCAATGAGGCCGGATGTGACATACTGTCCGTTCAGGTCAATTTCTTTTTTTCCATGATAATCGCCGATGCCGACAATCATCCCGTTTGTGATGGCAATATTTCCCTCTTCCACACGGTCGGTAAAGACATTGACGATCTTTGCGTTGCGCAGTACGAGATCTGCCTTTTCCAGCTTCTGTGCGGCACGGGAACAGCCGATATATTTGTCCAGTTTCATAAGAACTCCATTTCCCCCGGTAACCGGGAAACTATATTTTTCTTAAAATCTATTATAGCATCAAAAATTATTTTTGCACTAATTTACAGAGGAATATCAGCATATTTTATAGAATATTGCCCAAGGTATAAAAGATTCTCCTGAATTCGGCTGTACAAAGAAAAATGACTACTTTATAATAATCGGTATGTTGCGGCTATGATGCAGAAAGAAGGAAAACATGAGCAGATTCACATCAATCCCGGAAGCTTATCAGGGGGTTATCGCGCAGTATGCGGAACAGAATCATACAACAGAGGAAACAGCATTTGCAAACCTTATGGATTTCATCCAGTTAAAGGATGCGGCGTTTGAACGGGTGCTGATTGCGGTGGAGGATCCGCTCCGGTATGTGACCGAGCCGGAGGGATTAAGCGAGAGAGCTGTACGGCAGATGTACATGGATCTTTTTGGAGAGGACAGTGTCGGGGCAACGGTTTACTGCTATTATGCGCCGGAACGGCTGGATGTTCTGCTTCTGGAGATACAGTATGATTCGGAGGTGCCGGTATGGGATGTGCTGGATATGTTCCACCATCAGATTCCCGGGATGGATATCCGGGACGACAGTCTTGTACTTCTTTACGTATATGACGGATACGGTGAGATGACAGAAAAAATCCAGGATCTTTTGAATTGGTTTCTTGCTGAACATGCGGATGACGGACATCTGAATGCCGGCTACTTTGAATCGATCTATGATGAGGATGATGAGGACAGTGAGGAATTTCCGGAAGATGAATTTCCGGAGGATGATCTTACAGAAGACAGCGCAGAAGAAGATGACGAATCTGCAGATGACGGAGAGGATGCAGAAGACCCGGTATAACGGCTGCAGAAAAAAGGCGCTTCAGCTTAGGCCGAAGTGCCTGCGGATTGCTGCAACCTGATAGAGAGAGCCGAAACAGACAACAGCATCATCCAGTCCCTCGCTGACACTGCCGAAGGGATAAACCGGACCGGAAAAATGCTTTGCGATTTCCTGCTGCAGCCGGTCCCTGGACAGAGCACGGGTGCTGTCCGGAACTTCTGCAATAAAAGCTTTCGCATAAGGAGAAATCAGACGGAGCATTTCCGGATAATTTTTATCGGCCATGACGCCCATAAGAAGGATCAGCCTGCGGTCCGGCAGGAATGTACGGATACTGCTGCAGAGCGCGGCTACGCCGTTTGGATTGTGCGCGCCGTCCAGGAGAACAATCGGATTCTCTGAAAGGAGCTCAAAGCGTCCCGGCCATACGGCAGTTGATAAACCTTTCCGGACAGCTGCTTCCGGAATCGGGAATCCCTTCCGGATCAGAACATCGGCTGCATCCAGAACTGCCATCGCATTTTCAGTCTGGTAGCTGCCGAGCAGGGACAGCTCCAGATCTTTTCTGTTCCGGTAATCAAAGCACTGTCCGGACAAAGAGCTTTTCTGCAGGCGGAAAGCAGAGGGATCCGTTACTGTAAGCACCGCATGCCTTTCTGTGCAGCACTGCTTTATGGTTTCCATGACAGCTGCGGTCTGGCGGTACAGAATAACCTGCGCGTCAGGTTTTATGATTCCGGCTTTCTCGAATGCTATTTTTTCAAGGGTATCTCCGAGTATTTCGGTATGCTCCAGCCCGATATTCATAATCAGGGCGCAGTCTGGCGTGCCGATTGCATTGGTAGCATCGAGGCGTCCGCCGAGGCCGACCTCCAGCACTGCAATATCGCAGTGCTTTTCACGGAAAAAGAGCAGTGCCATCAGTGTGAGAATCTCAAATTTTGTAGGTTTCGTATCCAGCAGACGGACAGCGTGGAGGATCTCTCCGGCCAGAGATGCAAATTCCGTATCGGTGATTTCCTTTCCGTTAACAGACATACGTTCATTGATCCGCAGAAGATGCGGAGAAATGTAGAGCCCGGTGCGCAGGCCGGAAGCACGGAGGACAGAAGACAGCATGGCACTGGCGGAGCCTTTGCCGTTGGTGCCTGCTATATGTACAAAGTGCATGGACTTTTCAGGATTGCCGAAAAAATCCAGGAGCAGATGCATGCGTTCGAGACCGGGCTTCTGCTCCAGCCATTCTGTATTTTGGATCAGGCGCATGGCTTCATTCCAGTTCATACCTGCATCAGGACCTTTCTGATATCTGTTCTGCCGACCAGTTTTACAAGCAGCGAGAGTACAATAAATTTAACAGGGAAGAGTACAAGTGCCTGGAGAAAACGGGCAGAAAGAAGACCGCGGAAATCAGAGCCGTAGAGGATCGACAGCCAGAGCGTATTGAGAAACAGTGTGGTAATAAGACTGTCCAGGATGACTGCGGCGGCAACTTTAACGGTACCGGCGTTTCTGTAGAGAAAAATGCCCAGGATCAGTCCGGTAATCAGTGCACTGAAGGAAAAGCCGGGAAAATAGGTGCCGCGCGGGAAAAGCATGGCGCCAAGGAAATCGCTGACGGCAGCCATCATTCCGGCAGGAGCCGGTCCGTACAGCATGGCCGTTACAGCGACAGGCACAAATCCGAATCCGATTTTTACGTTCCATGCGGAAAAAGACAGGAAGCGTGAAAGAACGATCTGGATTGCGACAAGAACTGAAAGGGTAACGAGCTTTTGTGTGGATGATTTCTGATTCATAAAAAAAGCCTCCTTTTTAGTCCCTGACTACAAAGAAGGCATGGTAAACAGTCTTAATTGCAGCGGGATGCGGGTTCCGAACCGCGAATCAGCTTTGCTGATTTCTTCGTCCTTCCGCCAACTCCCCGTACGAAAGGCACTCAACGCTCAGAATCCTACTCTGCGACAGTCCGGAAGGACTGTCAGGTTACGACTAAATAGTAGTACAATTTAAAGCATTCGTAAAGAGAAAGATTTCTGTACCGGATCGCCTCAAGTTCTGCTATAGTATATGGAACCGGCAATGATCCGGGAGAAGAGGCAGGATTATGGCAATCAGAGATGAAATAAAAGAAGAACAGAAAAAACTGCGCGGCAAGGGCGCCAAGGCAAAAATTCAGTATTTTTTTGATTATTATACATTTCAGACCGTGGCGGTTATTGTTCTTCTGATCGGTCTTTCTGTTTTTATTCACGATGTTGCAACAAGAAAAGATACAAAATTTTATGCAATGCTTTTAAATGCAGGATCAACAAATGCTTCTGTTTCCGCAGACGACCTGCAGTCGCAGTTTTCCGGGCTGATCGGCCTGAATACCGAGAAAGAAGAGTCCATCATAGATGTTTCTCTGACCTATAACCGGGCCGAACAGTCGCAGTATTCCATGGCGGCTTCTGAGAAGCTGGCAGCTCTTTTTGCGGCAGGGTCCATCGATGTCATGGTTGCGGATCCGGATAACTTTAGCTATTATGCGGAAAATGGTGCCCTGCAGGATCTCAGCACCTTCTTTACAGAAGAGGAACTGGCAGAATACAAGGACAGACTGGTTTATGCCGATGCGGCAGCCGTGCAGGGAACCGCTGCAGAATCTGCGGC
>CAZPEW010000039.1:0-14719 GCA_964585695.1 uncultured Lachnospiraceae bacterium | reverse complement strand
CTGATTCCTTTTTCTGCCGAGACAAGACAGGGACTTGATCAGTTTTATGCTATTGTTGATAAGCTTACAGACAATATTTAAGGTACGATGCAAGGATGCATGTGAAACCGTATGGTTTCATATGCATCCTTTTTTTATGGCGCAGAATGACGGACAAAACAGATCCGTGTTATTGCGCAGGAGGGAGAGAGGATGCTTGAAGATAAAAAACAGGAAGAGGATGCGGAATGTACCGTTGCAGAGCAGTTTGTAAAGGCATTGGAACATGAGGAAGTCAGGTACGTATTCGGAATCCCCGGTGAGGAGAATCTGGATCTGATGCGCGCATTGTCCAGATCCGGCAAAATAAAGGTAATCATTGTACGGCATGAACAGGGTGCGGCATTTATGGCAGATGTATACGGCAGACTGACCGGAAAGGCCGGCGTCTGTTTTTCCACGCTTGGTCCGGGGGCTACCAATCTGATTACCGGTGTGGCAGATGCGAATGGAGATGCAGCACCGCTTGTGGCTGTTACCGCACAGGTGTCTACGGCAAAGATGCACCTCACATCTCATCAGTATCTTGATCTGGAAGCGCTGTTCAATCCTATTACACGCCGCACCAAAATGATTGTTGCACCGGAATCCGTGAATGAAATTGTAAGGCTGGCCTTTAAATACGCGGAAACGGAGCGGTCCGGTGCGGCTCATATCTGTCTTCCGGAGAATGTTGCGCGGAAAACTGTTCCGGCCGGGCCGTCGAGGAGGCTCCTGAACAGAGCGGAAAAAGTACATGAGCATGCAGAAGCAGCTGTAATAGAGGAGGGCGCTGCGGAAATAGCAAGATCACAGCATCCGGTTATTCTGGTCGGGCATTCCGCAGTGCGTTCACATGCTGCGCGCGCATTGACGGCATTCGCGGAAAAGCTGCGGATCCCGGTTATCAATACCATGATGGCCAAGGGAATCATTTCCTACAAGAGCCCCTACTCCATGTGGACCATTGGCATTCCGCAGAAGGATTATCCGAATATCATTCTTGAAAAAGCGGATCTTGTCATTGCCGTCGGCTATGATATTGTGGAACTGGCTCCGAACAAATGGAATGAGGAAGGCAGACACAGAATTCTGCATATTGATTCCAGACCGGCACATATCAACATGCTGTACCAGCCGGAGGTACAGGTGGTAGGTGACATCAGCTATTCGCTGGAACAGCTGATGTCGGAATGCGATCCCAAAAAAGAACCTGCAGAAATATTTGCCATTAAAAAGGAAATGGTCGAAGAAGATAAAAGCTATGCCAAGGATGATGCATTTCCGGTTAAACCGCAGCGTCTTCTTTCGGATGTACGTAAAATCATGGGACCGGATGACATTGTCATCTCGGATGTCGGCGCGCATAAAATGTGGATTTCAAGACATTATAACTGCTTCAGACCCAATACCTGCCTGATTTCAAACGGTTTTGCGACAATGGGGATTGCGGTTCCGGGCTCTGTTTCCGCAAAGCTTCTGTATCCGGAAAGACGTGTGCTCGCAATCAGCGGAGACGGCGGATTTATGATGAACTGCCAGGAACTGGAAACGGCAGCCAGGCTGCAGATACCGATTGTTGTTCTCGTGCTTACGGACGGCAGCTACGGACTGATCAAATGGAAGGAGGATGACCGGTTCGGAGAGAACTTTTATGTGGATTTTACCAATCCGGATTTTGCAATGCTGGCAAGAAGCATGCATATCAACGGGTATAAAATCAGTAAGACAGAGGAGCTGATTCCGACGCTGGAAGAGGCATTCCGTTCGGGAAAGCCATGCGTTGTCGAATGCGCGGTCGATTATCGCGAGAATGACAGGCTGACACAGCATCTCAAGGAGGTTGTCAGAAGATATGAAGAGGTGAAACCGCAGACGACGGGACTTGACAAGCAAATATCCTGAATCTATAATAAGTTTGTTTCCGGTGATCGGATCCTCTGAGATACAGATGTTCTGACCGGCAGGAAATATTCATACAGATAAATCGCTGATGGGAAAAGTAGCCTGACCGGATGGCACAGAGAGGGACATAATGCTGAGATTGTCCTGCCGGAGGAAAAAGTGAAGACCATCCCGGAGAGATCCTTAATCGGATCCGTTGATAACGTTATAATCCTATGAGTGGTCGGCTGACGATGAAGCCGGCAATTTGGGTGGAACCGCGAGCAATCGTCCCATTTCGTTCTATGAACGGAGTGGGATTTTTTTATTGCATGAGAAAGGATTCTTATGCGCAGCTGCGGAGTATGCCGCATTTCATAATTTGAAAAGGAGATTACAATGGAAAAGGAACAGTACCTGGAAGTTTATCGTCATTCGCTTGCACACATTCTGGCAAAGGCTGTTATTGAGCTTTTTGGCAAGGAAAACGTACAGTATGCAATCGGACCGCAGATTGAAAATGGTTTTTACTATGATTTTGTCCTTCCGAGGACCGTGAATGCAGATGATTTCAAGCAGATTGAGGACAAGATGCATGAGATTATCAAGAGAAGAGAGAACTGGACTGTTAAGGAAGTTTCCAAAGAGGAAGCACTTTCTGTTTTCAGCGGCCAGAAATTCAAGACAGAGCTGATTGAGGATCTGCCTGCAGATGAAAAGATCACGATTTACTATACTGGTGATGATTATGCTGATCTCTGCAGAGGACCGCACGTTGATAATTCGCAGGAACTGATGAATGCTGCATTCCAGATCCGTTCTGTATCCGGCGCATACTGGAGAGGAGACGAGAAGAGAGACCAGCTGCAGAGAATTTATGTCTATGCTTTCCCTGACAAGAATCAGCTGAAGGATTTCCTGAAGCTTTTAAAGGAAGCGCAGGAGAGAGATCACAAGAAGCTCGGACCGGCGCTTGACCTCTTTATGTTTGATGAGACTGCACCAGGTATGCCTTACTGGCTTCCGAGAGGCTGGAAGCTTTTCAATGCGCTGCTTGACTTCTGGAGAGGCATCCATGAGGAACACGGATATATGGAGATTTCCGCACCGGTGATCAACAATCAGAAGCTTTGGGCTACTTCCGGACACTGGGGACATTATAAGGACAATATGTTTATTATTCCGGGTGAAAAAGAAGATGAGAGTGACTTCTTTGCTGCAAAGCCGATGAACTGTCCGAATGCCATTATGGTTTATAAAAATGCACTTCGCAGCTATAAGGAACTGCCGATGCGCATCAGCCAGGTGGATGTCATTCACAGGAAGGAAAAATCCGGAGAGCTGAACGGACTGTTCCGTGTACAGATGTTCCGCCAGGACGATGCACATCTTCTGGTGACGGAAGACCAGATTGCCGCAGAAATCAATGATATCATGGATATTGCAGGACAGATTTACGGAACCTTCGGATTAACCTATAAGGCAGAGCTTTCGACGAGACCTGATGATTTTATGGGCGATATCAAGGTATGGGATCAGGCCGAGGCGGATCTTAAGAAAATTCTCAATGACAAATACGGTGAAGGCAACTATGAGATCAATGAGGGAGACGGAGCATTCTACGGACCAAAGATTGACCTTAAGATGAAGGATGCACTGGGGAGAGAGTGGCAGATGGGTACCATCCAGCTTGATTTCCAGCTCCCGCTTAACTTCGGACTTAAGTATGCTTCACAGGATGGCTCCATGAAGCAGCCGGTAATGATCCACAGAGCAATCTTCGGATCCATGGAGCGTTTCATCGGAATTCTGATTGAAAACTTCAAGGGTGCGTTCCCGTTCTGGCTGTCACCGGTGCAGGTCGGCATTGTTCCGATCCGTGAGGAACACAACGCCTATGCAAAGGAAATCCTTGAACTCTGCCGTGCCAGCCGTATCCGCGCAGAAGTCGATTATTCCGATAAGAATATGAAGGAAAAAATCAAGACCTACAAAAATTACAAGGATCCGTATATCATTGTCATCGGAGACAAGGAAACTGCAGAGAGAACTGTTTCAATCAATTTAAGAGGCGAGAACCGCCAGCTGCAGAACATCCCGCTGGATACCTTTATTGCAATGTGCTGCAGGATGAACAGAGAACACAGTCTGGAACTGGCTGACAGCGCAGAGTAAAATGCAGGCAGCGCAGGAAAAGGAAAATATTCTTGACAGCATGAGAATGAAGTGTTAATATATCTGAGTCGTTAAAGACAGGAAAGTAGGTATCCACCTCACCTCGGCAGTCATTGCACTGACCCGGGTTCATATTGAATATTATACTTCGTGTATTTTCATTATGGTGGATTGGCTTACAATCCACCATATTTTTGTTATAAACAGTGTTGAGAGGAGTTTAATGGCTACAAAAAAAGGCACCGATATTGAGATTAACGAGCAGATCAGAGACAAGGAAGTCAGAGTCATCGGAGAGAATGGTGAGCAGCTTGGTGTGATGGCATCGAGAGATGCTTATATGATGGCCAGAGAAGCAGATCTGGATCTTATTAAGATTGCAGCTGCGGCTACGCCTCCTGTTGTTAAGATCGCTGATTTCGGCAAGTATCGTTATGAGATGCTTCGCAAAGAAAAAGAAGCCAAGAAAAACCAGCACATCGTTGAGCTGAAGGAAATCCGCATGTCACCTAATATTGACACGAATGACTTTAACACAAAGCTTGCTGCTGCAAAGAAATTCCTTGAAAAAGGCAACAAGGTCAAGATTACCATCAGGTTCAGAGGCCGTGAAATGTCACGTATGAATCAGTCTCTGCCGATCCTCAACAGTTTTGCTGAGAATCTGAAGGATATCGCGATCCTTGATAAGCCTGCAAAAGTGGAAGGCAGAAACATGGCTGTGGTTCTAAGCCCTAAAAAGTAAATTCACAGGAGGCAAATATGGCAAAGTTCAAGCTTAAAACGAAGAGAGCTGCTGCAAAGCGCTTTAAGGTTACGGGAACAGGAAAGATTGTTAGAAACAAAGCTAACAAGTCCCACATCCTTACAAAGAAGACAACCAAGAGAAAAAGAGGCCTGCGCAAGGATACAGTTCTTGATCAGACCAGTGTGAAGACGATGAAGAAGATTCTTCCGTACATGTAAACAGTAGACTTTAGAGGAGGAAAAACGATATGGCAAGAATTAAGGGCGGTGTTAACGCCAAGAAGAAGCATAACAGAGTTCTGAAGCTCGCTAAAGGCTACAGAGGAGCTCGTTCTAAGCAGTACAGAGTAGCTAAGCAGAGTGTTATGAGAGCTCTGACAGAGGCCGTAAGGAGAGAAAGAGACAGTTCAGACAGCTCTGGATTGCACGTATCAATGCAGCTGCCAGAATGAACGGACTTTCCTATTCCAAGCTGATGTTCGGTCTTAAGAGTGCCGGCATCGATATGAACAGAAAGATGCTGTCAGAAGTTGCCATTGCAGACCCGGCCGGATTTACAAAGCTGGTTGAAGCAGCAAAGGCTAATCTTAACAAGTAATTTTCCGTAATATCATAAACTTCAGAAGCCGATCCATCCGGCGCCGGATATGCCGGCACCGGGGGATTGAAATGAAGTCTGCAGCATGTTTTTAAAAATTTGAAATTCATTAAAAATCGGGTTGACGAAGCACATTTGATGTGTTAGTATAAACAAGTTCGCGGAGGTGGCGGAACGGCAGACGCGCACGGTTCAGGTCCGTGTGAGGCGACTCGTGAGGGTTCAAATCCCTTTCTCCGCATGATTGAAACACTTGGTGTCTTTGACACCGGGTGTTTTTTTGTGGGCTGCACCATGGAAAAGATGCACAGGTATGGAAATGAATGAGAATAAGATCAGGATTCTGATTTCGGATGACAAGGAATACAACCGGACTTCTCTGCAGGAAATTCTGGGTGAGGAATATCAGCTGCTGGAGTCCGGTGACGGTCTGGAATGTTTTAATATACTGAAGCAGCGGGGAAACGAAATTGCACTGGTGATTTCGGATCTCATCATGCCTGGATTAAGCGGCATCGAGCTCCTGCGGCGGATGCAGGCGGATCCCGAAATCAGTCACATTCCGGTTATCATAGCTTCATCGATCCATCAGCAGGCACTTGTAAACAAAGCTATGGCGCTTGGCTGCAGGGAATACATCAGTAAGCCGTATAATCCGCATGCCCTCAGGAAAAGCATACTGGCGGCAATATCGGAATAATACTGATCAGCGTGCAGGTGATCTTCCGGTACAAAATATCCGGAAGACAGGACATATGAATAAAAATACGGAGGAATCGGGATGAATCTGGAGATCATAAGCGGAACCATGGCAAAGAAGGCCGATCTGTATGCAATGCATGTGCTTCATCTTCATTCGCTGGATCTGATGCAGTGTGCTTCGGAGACGGTTTATTCGTATATTAAAGATACGTATGCGCCGCGTACGGTACTGATTGTCTGCGGCGTGGGCAATAACGGGGCTGACGGGGTATGCATCGGAAGAATTTTTCTGCAGCATGGCGTCAGACCTGCAGTGACTGTCTGCGGCGATCTGCGGAAGGCTAGCTGGGAATTTCTGTACCAGCTTGCTGAATACAGGCGGATGGACGGCCAGGTACTTTATTATGCGACCGGTATGCCTCTGCCGGAAGCGGATGTTCTTGTGGATGCGGTATTTGGAATCGGCCTCAAAAGACCGGTTGAAGGCTTATACCGCGCGTTTATCGAGGCGGCAGAGACAGCAGACCGGAAGCACACGGTTTCTGTGGACATACCTTCCGGTGTTGATGCTGACACAGGGGAACGGATGGGATGCGCGATTCATGCAGATGCGACAGTGACATTCGGGAGAAATAAAACAGGCCTTGTCCAAGGACAAGGCCCGGAGTATGCCGGCGATGTGATTATCCGGGATATCGGAATTCCGGACAGCGTATACAGCAGGATAAAATCAGTGGATTAAGGCACCAAGCATTCCGTAGGATACGAATGACATGATGGCAGATGCCATCAGAACACCGAGAACAATGGCAGGAAAGCTTTTTTTCATGTCCATCTCGAGCATGCCGGCTACAATGGAACCGGTCCATGCGCCTGTACCCGGGAGCGGAATTCCGACGAAAACTGTCAGACCCCAGAAATCATATTTCTCGATTTCAGCTTTGTTCTTTTCAACCTTCTTATGAATAAATGAAGCGAATTTTCTGGTCGGGCCAAAGGTATCCATCCATTTGACGATCTTTTTAATGAAAAGAAGGACAAACGGGATCGGCAGGATATTGCCGATGATGCAGATGATCAATGCCTTCAGATAGGTGACATTAAGGATGGAGGCTGCAATCAGCCCGCCGCGGAGTTCCAGCACAGGAAGCACGGAAATAATAAAGATAACAGCTTCTTTTGAAAGAAAGCCGGCAAGCTTTGCGGTAAATACAGTTATCAGGGATTCCATAATTCTCCGTTCCGGGTCATCTGCAAGGGTCAATACTGCATAATAATTGAATGCAGACAGCAGAAGCTTTGCGCTATTGGCGGCTTGAATGACCTTTTGTAATGTGATAAGATTAATTAGTTTCGTTATGTTTATATTTAAGCAGATATTTGTGAAAATACTGTGTCAGATTGTACGTGATTCGTGATGACAAGTCAAGGATAACCGTCTGATGCGCAGACATTCGGAAACAGATATAAAGATTAATATACAGGAGTATTGCCGGATGATTAATTATGAAGAAGAAATCAAGCGTTTTAAACCGAGCCTGGATGTGGATCAGATTGAGGACGCTATTGTTAAAGTAGATCTTACAGATATGAATGATATTATGACAAAGCTCATTGAGGATGGCATTAAAAAGGAAGAGAAGCAATGAAGTATGACATCACATTAGAGCGTATTGCAAACTGCTACTACAACCTTGGTCTTGAGAGAGCGAAACTGCGCGATCTGTACGGTGCAGCGGAGCTGCTTAAAAAGTCGCTTCAGTTTGACAGATATCAGAAAGATGCCAGAAATCTTCTGGGACTGATCTTTTATGAATGCGGTGAGGTTTCGGATGCGCTGGTGCAGTGGGTTATCAGTATGAACCTGCTTCCGGATGACAACATTGCGGATTATTATCTGGATGAAATCCAGCGGAAACCGGCTATCCTGCGGATCTGCTCGGATAATGTCAAACGTTTTAATCAGGCACTGGATTATGCGCAGAACAATAATGAGGACCTGGCTATCATGCAGTTGAACCAGGTCATTCATGATGTGCCGAATTATATAAAGGCGCAGATTCTGCTGGCACTGCTTTATATGAAAAGAGAAGACTGGGTCAAGGCAGGAAGCTGTCTCATCAGGGTTTTACGGATTGACAGAAACAACCCGAAGGCGCTGGTACTGATGGATGAGGTAAAGCAGAATACCGGCAGAGCGGAAATCGAGCAGAACCGTCTTAGAAATGTGTTTTCACATAAGCAGATGTCGGATGATGATGTTATGATTCCGCAGATGGTAAAACAGGCATCTCCGTGGGCAGTGGTGGCTTACATTATGTCTGGTGTAGTGCTTGCGCTTCTTTCTTTTTATCTTTTGATACTGCCTGCCCGTACCAAGGCACTCAACAGTCAGAACAATCAGGAACTGATTACTTATACCGAGAAGCTGGACGCAAGCAACAGAGAAAATACCGAACTTAAGGAAAAATATGATACAATGGAGTCACAGTATACAAACGTCCAGAATCAGCTTACGCAGTATGAAAACCAGAATGCTTCGTTCATGTCGCAGTATCAGACACTGAATCAGATTACGGCAGCGTACCAGAGCGGAGATATAGTTACGGCGGCAACATTGTATACGGCTCTTGATCAGGCATCCATTACGGAAGCCAATATGGTAAATCTGCTGAATCAGATCAAGAGTTATATGGAGGGCACCGGTTACCAGACGCTCGCAGATCTTGGCACCAATTCGTGGAATGCCGGAAATCTGACACAGGCTGAAAGCTATTTCCAGCTGAGTGTCACAATCCGCCAGGAACCGGAAAACATGTTCCTTCTGGCAAGACTTTACCAGGCGGAAGGCAAGACTGCAGATGCGAATGCTCTCTTTGATAAGATCGTCGGGGAGCATCCGGAGTCGCCGTATGCTGAGAAGTCGAGGGTGGCTAGGGGATATTAAAATGCTGAATGTAGAAAAAATCAGGCTTATGACGCAGCTTTCCATTTTTGAAAAGAAACAGGGCAAGGATATCCGGGAAACCAGCAGCTATTACAGAAATGATTATATTTCCAGGAAAATAGTGCATGCGGTTGTACGGGATACCCTCTGTTATCTTCTGATGGTGGTGAAGTTTGTCACGCTGCAGCTTGAGAGCATTTTATTAAAAATGAACCTTGATTATCTGCGGGAAGCATCCAATACAATTCTTGTGCTTTATTTTGCAGGAATGGGAGTTGTCATGTTTGCCTCTTATATTATTTATCACAGCAAATATGAGAAGACGCACCAGATGACACTTTTTTATCAGGCCAAGCTGGATAAGCTGCTTGATATTGAGGAAGGCAGGGAACAGAAGGCAGAAGGCAGTGCCGGGAGCCGTTCTGCGGCATGGTCTTTACCTGATCATAAGCCGGCAGCCGGAAATGAACCGTCATTCCGGAGTGTACCGCTGCCTGCAGCAGAACCGGAGGACGGCTGGCTGGATGAGGCACCCGGCAGAGAGCCGGAGGATGGCTGGCTGGATGAGACACCCGGCAGAGAGCCGGAGAACGGCTGGCTGGATGAGGATTACTGGCCTGAACAGCAGAACGGGAAATCGCAGGGAAAGAGAGAGGGCTCAGTATGATACGCTTTAAGGAAAATCTTGAAAATCTTTACCGGCGATATGATTACTGGATCATACCTGCTTTAAAATTCCTGACTGCCATCACAGTCTTTATGACAATTAACAGCCGGCTTGGCTACAGCCCGCTTATGAAAAATCCGGTTGTCATAGCTGCATCATCTGTGCTGTGTACTTTCCTTCCGTGGTCGGCAGTGACGGCTTTCTCTGCAGTTGCGGTTCTTGCAAATCTGCATGAAGCTTCTATGGAACTCATGGTGATGGCACTGTTTGTCTTTCTGCTGATTGCCTTGCTGCAGACGGCTTTCCGGGCGGGGCATGCCATCATGATCGCACTGATTCCGATCAGCTTTCTTCTGCATATACCGTATCTGATTCCGGTTATTGCAGGACTTACCTGTACACCTGTCACGGTGATTCCGGTTGCACTCGGCACAGTTGCCTTTTATTTTCTGCAGTATATCAGCGCCCATATTTCGGAAGCGGCATCCGGTTCTGATATTACGGATATGCTGAACAGCTATGCGGGACTTTTTTCCGGTTTTCTGAATGACAGATCTGTCCTGATTGCGGCAGCGGCGCTTGCATTCGGGATGCTGATCACTTTTGCACTCCGCAGTCTGTCTGTCCGTTATGAATGGCTGCTCGCAGCGGCGGCAGGACTTCTCTCCATGTTCCTGGCAGAGTATGGCGGGGCAGCTGTTCTTAAACTGGATTTTGCATTCGGGACGTCGCTTGGGTATCTTCTGCTGTCTGCAGCATTCGCATCTGTATTTATACTTTTCCGGCACGGTGCCGATTACAGGGGAACTGAACATCTGCAGTTTGAGGACGATGATTATTATTACACCGTAAAAGCTGTTCCGAAACTTAAATCTGAAAAAACGAATCAGAATAGTACTGTAAAGTAAAGGAGGGGTAAGTTTGCCTGATATTATTGCTAAAATTCAAAGCTGGACCAGCCTGCTGCCTCCGTTTACCGTAACCAGCTATATTGAGGTGATTATTCTTGCTGTATTTGTATATGAATGTCTTCTGTGGATCAAGAATACAAAGGCCTGGCAGCTCTTAAAGGGACTTCTGGTTATTGCTGCTTTTATAGGTGCGGCAGCGGCATTGCACCTGACTACAATCATGTGGCTGATTGAGCGTATTTCAACAGCGGCAATCATCGGTGCAATTGTCATATTCCAGCCTGAGTTAAGGAAAGCGCTTGAACAGCTCGGCAGCAGAAATTTCATATCAAATCTTTTCCCGGATGACCTGAGGGATGATACCAATATTTCCACGGTGAATGAGATTGTCAAGGCTACATTCGAGATGGCCAAAAAGAAAACCGGTGCACTGATTGTCATTCAGCAGAGACAGTCACTGAAGGAAATAGAGGATACGGGAATCCGTATAAACGGAATTGTGACGGCTGCACTTCTGATCAATATCTTTGAAAAGAACACGCCTCTCCATGATGGAGCGGTTGTCATTGCAGGAGATAAGGTGACAGCAGCAACCTGCTATCTGCCTTTGTCGGATACAGATATTTCCAAGGACTTCGGAACGCGGCACAGAGCAGCGCTCGGCGTATCGGAAAGCAATGACAGTATTACGGTTGTTGTATCGGAGGAAACAGGAAAGGTCTCTGTTGCCAAGGACGGCAAACTGATCCGTATTGCTGATGCAGAGGCGCTCAGAGCTTATCTGCCGAACGGAGATATGGAGCTGGAAACATCTAAAAATCGTTTCCGTCTTTTCAGAAAAGGAAAGGAGGAACGATAATGAAAGAGTTACTGAGAGACAATCTGGGACTCAAGATTCTGAGTCTGATTATTGCGCTTCTTTTATGGCTCCTCGTGGTCAATGTTTCCAAACCGGAAATCACGGATATGAAGACGGTTATTCTTGAGATAGAAAATCAGGATGCGTTTGACAAGGAGGCAAAAACCTGGCAGATTGATCATGATAAGGTTAAGATTACATATCGTGTCAGGTCTGATGTCGCGTCCAGTGTCAAGGCAAGTGATTTCAGAGCATATATTAATCTGCAGGATTATTCCATTACGGGATCCGTTCCTGTGTATGTTGAGATTCTGAATGGAAAGGATGCATTGATTGATGATGTTGCGGCGACTCCGCAGGTCATCAAAGTTTCCATAGAAGATATTCAGGAAAAGAAATTCACAATAGACAGCAAGGTTACAGGAAACCCGGCAGATGGCTTTACCATTGCGGCAACCACGACGAGCCCGGAAGTGATTTATGCGACAGGCCCGGTATCCGAGATAGGCAGGATCTTTTCAATCGGAATTGTGGCGGATGTCAGCGGACTGGAAGAAAACAAGGACGGTTCGGCAAAACCGATTTTTTATGATGCCAATGGCAATGAGATACAGGTGCAGAATGTAAAGCTTTCGCAGGAAGATATCAGTTATTCTGTAACGGTGCATAAAAAGAAATCCGTAAATCTGCTGTCTTCTGTCAGCGGACTTCCGGCGGAGGGCTTCCGGTATGAGAGTACAACTGTTTCACCGGGATCCATTGAGCTTGCTTCAACACCAGTAAAGATTGACTCCATGAATTCTTTTGATCTGCCGGTTGTGGATATTGAAGGAGCATCTGAGAATGTTGTTCAGACCTTTGACATCCGTGATTATCTGCCGACAGGTGTAGAGCTTGCGCAGCAGGATCATGAGGTTACCGTAACGGTGCGGATTGAACCTGTTCCGGAGCCGTCCGAGACAGAATCCGGCAGCACCGGGGAAACTGAGGAGGGTCCTGGAGCCGCCGCAGCGGAAAATACAAAAGAAAATCAGACAGCGGAAACCAGGGCGGCGGACACAGCTGAATCGGTTCCGGAAACAGAAGAGACACTTCTTTCACAGGGAAAGGGCAATACCCATATTGATAATTCAGTCAGGTCAAGTACGTCTGAGGAATCGGCCGAGGGTCAGACTGCCCAGAATGGATCATAATCAATGACCGAACTAAAAGGCTTAATTCCTTATACAGCAGCATACATCATAAGTTTCCTGATGGCAGGTGCAGGTCTGCACCTGCCATCAGGGCTGCTTTTGATTTGTGCTGCTGTCTTTATTTACGTAAAAGAATATAAAATCACACACAGAAGACTCAATCTGCGCGGACTTTTTGCCCTGGGACTTACCGGAGGAGAGGGCGTGTCCTGTTTCCAGCTAAGCCGGCTCCAGCATGACTGGACCGTCGTAACCTGGATTTGCTTTTATCTTGGTTTTGCGGTGTTTTATGCGGTCTGCGGTTTTGTGATGAATGAAAGAAAGATGCCTGCCGCAGCGGAAACAGAATACAGAGATATTTCCGTGCAGGCTGCAGAGCTTAAATATCTGAAGCTGAGTATTGCTATACTGCTGGTGATATCCTACGCGGCATTTGCATTCGAGGTATGGAAACTGCGCTATATTCCTTTTTTAGTCACGGACACACCGCATGCATATTCATTTTTTCATGTAAAGGGAGTACATTATTTTACGACCGCAGCGGTTCTGATCCCTTCACTTGCCATGCTGTACCTCCAGAGGAAAAAGAAACCGGATATTACAGTGCTGCTGGGGCTGATTCTGCCGTTGATTCTTACCATTCTGCTGGTATCAAGATTTCAGTTCCTTTTTGCAGTCATACTTGCTGTATTTATTGCTGCGGAAAGCGGAAGACGGTACAAACCGTGGCAGGCGGTTCTGATTGCAGTGTTTATGACAGCTGTGTATATTATGATTACGGTAGCCAGGGCACATTCGGTGCAGTATCTGAATGGTATATTTGAAATGAGAAATCCGTCAATGCCGATTTTTATTACACAGCCGTATATTTACATAGCAAACAATTATGATAATTTCAATATCATGACAGAAAAGCTGGTCAGGCATTCAATGGGACTGAAGCTGCTGTACCCGTTTGTGACGCTGACCGGGCTTAAATTCCTGATTCCGATCCCATCGGATTTTCCGCTTTTTGTAACAAAAACGGAACTTACGACGGTTACTGTCCTTTATGATGCCTATTATGATTTTGGCATAGCCGGTGTTGCTCTGTTCTCCGGCGTGCTTGGAATGATTTCGGGGATGGTATCCGTATGGATCCGGGAGAACCGGAATCCTTTTTCTGCACTGATCTATGTGCAGCTGTCTTTTTACCTGCTGTTTTCCTTTTTTACGACCTGGTTTTCAAATCCGGCTACCTGGTTTTATCTGGGAATCAGCGTGATTCTCTATCTGTTCTATGAATTTATGCTCAGGAGGAATCAAATTTGAACCGCTATTTTAAACTTTTGGCAAACATTCTGGCACCTATCATTGTAATCGGGCTTCTGATCGTTTTTGTTCCCAAGATTATTGTGTTTTTCTTTCCGTTTGTAATCGGACTGATTATTGCTGCCATTGCAAATCCGCTGATCCGTTTTCTGAATCAGAAAACACATATCATGAGGAGACAGCATGCTTCCGTATTTATTATTCTCATGCTGCTGTGCCTGATATGGTATATTCTTTATGCGATTTTTGCGGAGATTATCCGTCTCGGTGCAGCACTTGTCAAATCACTTCCGGATTATTATCAGGGATTTACCCTTTCGCTGCGCGGATTTATCACGTCACATCAGTATCTGCTGACAAAATTGCCTGTGCAGGCGCAGAACGGTATCAATGATTTCCTCCAGAATATGAGCAGCTATCTCGGTGATCTGATCACCGGGATTTCTTCTCCGGCTTTTAACTTTTCCGTCAGTGCGGTCAAGAGTCTGCCGCTGATACTTGTCTATCTGGTAGTTACAATCTTTGCATCCTACAGCTTTGCAAAGGACGGAGACAAGTACATGCAGATCGTCCGCGATAACATCCCGGAAAAGCTGGCCGAATATCTCGCACGTCTCAGACAGGATATCCGGAAGATCCTGCAGGGGTGGCTGTATGCACAGTTCAAGATTATGTTTGTTGTGTTTCTGACATTGCTGATCGGGTTT
>CAZPEW010000038.1:12929-14764 GCA_964585695.1 uncultured Lachnospiraceae bacterium | reverse complement strand
GGAAGAATCGTATTTGTTACAAGCGGAGGAGCGTTGGACGGGTTCAGCGGAGAATGTCTTACTGACAGCGTAGCAAGAGGCGGTGTTATAAGTATGACCTACTGTCTGGCAAAAATATTGGTGCAGAAAAAGATAACGGTGAACTGTATTGCAAGGAGCGGGTTCATAAATGATCATGTACCCAAAGATTCCGATGATTTTAATATCAGCTCAATTGTCGATCAGATACCAGTTGGACATGCAGGCCAGGCAGAAGAATTCGGATGCCTGGTAGCATACATTGTCAGTGAAGAGGCTGCATTTACAACAGGTCATGTATTTAATCTGACTGGCGGACTGCATATCGGCTGATGCAGCGAGGCAGACAGCGGGGATCATTCTGATAATTCCCGCTGCGTCTGAATGAATTTTAAAAACTGAGAGGCGATCTGGGACATCTTGTGATCCGAAGCGGGATAGACCAGATCAATAGATGTTTCTATGGCTGGGCGGATATCCACAACGGAGATTCCGCTCAGATCGTATTTCAGGATCGGCTTTTCTGTAAGCATGGCAACACCGGTACCCTTGCGGACGAGATCCAGGAGGTTGCTTGCATGGTGGCTTGTAAAGGTAACAACCGGATCAAATCCGGCTTTTTTGCATTCGGAAATGCAGAGAGAATACATGAGGGTATCCTTTGAAAGAAGCAGGAGAGGCACATCTTTGAGACGGGAGATGGAGATCTCCCTTTCCTTTGCAAGCGGATGTTTTTCCGGAATCAGGGCAACCATGATGTCCTTTGAAAATGGGATCCGCTGCATGATTCCGCAGCTGCTGTCAAATTCCCGCATGAAAGCAAAGTCGCATTTTCTGTTTTCCAGCATTTTCAGCAGTTCATTGGAATCTGACTCTACAATATCGATGGAAATGCCGGGGTTCTCTTTCCTGAATTCAACAAGGACATCTGTGATCCCGTAAGGCTCCATCATCGGAATCGTACCAACCTGGAGATTGTCATGCTCCAGACGGCTCTGGTTGTAAATGGCTGTATTGTATTCCTGCTGCAGCTGCATGATTTTCTGTGCGTAAGGAAGCATGATCTGTCCATATTCATTGAGACTGATTTTTCTTGTGCTTCTGTCGAAAACAGGAGCGCCCAGATCCTTTTCAAAAGCCTGTATATGACGGGTCAGTGTTGACTGGGTCAGATACAGTTTATCTGCAGCTACAAGGTAGTTGCCTGTTTCGGCCAGTACGGCGAATTCTCTGAAATAATCAATATCCATTTTTTACCCTCGGATGATAAACCCATTGCAGTTATTGCATAAATTATAAGGTAAATAGATTTGTTTGTCAAAAAACGGATTGCTAAAATAAAGCTATAAATGGGAGAGAGGGATACAGAATGAACGAAAAATCAAATGCTTTTCTGGAAACGGAACCGGTTGGAAAATTAATGAAGAAGTTTACGATTCCGTGCATCATTTCACTGCTGGTGGCAGCCCTCTACAATATTGTTGACCAGATTTTTATCGCGAATGCTTCTTATCTGGGATCTTACGGCAATGCAGCCAATAATGTTGTCTTTCCGCTTACTGTTGTGGCACTGTCCATTGCGGTATGTATCGGAGACGGATGCTGTGCTTTTGTCAGTATCAGTCTGGGATCAGGAGAAAAAGAGGATGCGCATAAAAGCATAGGCAACTCTATTCTGATGTGTACAGCTGTCAGTCTCATACTGACGGTTTTGTATATTTCCTGTCAGGACAGACTGGTAACGATGTTCGGCGGCAGAGTCAATGAAGAAACTTTTGCACTCTCCAAGGAATACTTTTTCTATATTGCACTCGGTG